>DASYVZ010000341.1:0-4228 GCA_035936515.1 Solirubrobacteraceae bacterium
CCTGCAGCCTGCGCGCCAGGCGCCGGCGCATCGCGGCGGAGGGCTCGGCGGCCACCACCCGCGTCGCGCTCGTCAGGTGCGCGAGGTTTGCTCCGGTGCCCGCGCCGACGTCGAGCACGTCGCCGCACAGCTCGCCGAGCAGCTGCGCGCGGCGCGGCGCGAGGACCTCCGATTCCACCCGCCGCGTGAGGCGGTCGTAGAGCGCGGCAGACAGCGGACCACAGGGCATGATGGGTACCTCACGATGTTGTGCCACGTCGAAGCCGATGCCTCGACTCGACCGCGTCGACCGGGCCGTAGAAGACGCACGTCACGCGGTCCTCGCGTCCGAACAGGAGGTTCGGCAGCGCCACGACCTCGCAGCCGCCCTGGCCGCGCACCGCGGCCACGAGCATCGAGACGCCGAAGAACAGCCAGATCGCCGGCGCGTCCACCGGCGTGATGAACGTCAGCGCGGTGGCGATCGCAATCACCAGGCCGAGCACGCACAGCCCCGGGCTCGACAGCGGATGCCGCGCGCCCACGGGGTCCGGCGCGCGCCCGTGAAAGGCAGCCCGCACCAGCAACGCGACCGCCGCGGCGATGAGCGGCAAGGCGCCCAGCGCGGCGACGATGTCCCAGGCGCTGATGGCGTCCGAGAGCGTGGCAACGGCGACGAAGAGCAGCCCGCCCGCCACCCGCGCCGCCGTCGCGAGCGGCCCGATCTCGCGGCCTCCGACAACGCGCACCGCCTGGGCAAGCGACATAGGCATCTCCGGAATGCTTATATCGGAAAAAGCCGATATCGTAAAGCACCCATGAGTGCGACGCCCAGCCCGTTCACCATGATCGACGCCCCCAGCCGCACCGATCTGCTCGGCAAGTACTTCCGTGGCCTGGGCGATCCCACCCGCCTGCGCATCCTGCGGCTGCTCGACGCGGAGGGCGAGCTGGCGGTCGGCGAGCTCGTGCAGAGGCTGCGCGTGCCCCAGGCGACGGTCTCGACGCATCTGGCTTGCCTGCGCTGGTGCGGGTTCGTCGCGACGCGCCGCGCGCAGCGATCGGTCATCTACCGGCTCGCCGACCCGCGCGTCCGCGAGCTGATCTCCATCGCCGACTCGCTGCTCGACGACAATGCCGAGCACGTCGCCTGCTGCCAGACGATCGAGCAGTAGCCAGATCGCGCCGCGGCGGCCGTACACGCCGTCGAACCGCCCGCCCGGCGCCGCGGCCACCGACAGGCAGCCACCGCCGAGCCGAGGACGAGGCCGGGACCGTCCGTCCTCCCGGTCCCGGCCAGTCCTCGGCAGAACCACGCAACACGTCCCTTCCGTGCGGCGGTAGCGTCCCGCTCGTGATCCTCGCCATCGACCAGGGCACGACCGGCACGACGTGCCTCGTCTTCGACGAGTCCGCCGAGGTCGTCGGCCGCGCCTACCGCGAGTTCCAGCAGCACTTCCCGCGCCCGGGCTGGGTCGAGCACGACGCCGCCGAGATCTGGGACGTGACGCGCGCGGTCGCGCTCGAGGCGCTCGACGACGCGGCCTCTGGCGCAGGCAACCACGACCTGCAGGCGATCGGGATCACGAACCAGCGTGAGACGGTCTGCGTCTGGGATCCGAAGACCGGCGAGCCGCTGCACCACGCGCTCGTGTGGCAGGACCGCCGCACCGCCGACCGCTGCGACGAGCTGCGGGGGAACGGCCACGAGGACCTCGTGCGCCGCCACAGCGGCCTCGTGCTCGACCCGTACTTCAGCGCGACGAAGATCGAGTGGCTGCTGGGGAACGTCGAGGGCCTGCGGGAGAAGGCGCAGAACGGCGGCGCCGCGTTCGGCACGATCGACGCCTGGCTTGTCTTCAAGCTCACCGGCGAGCACCGCACCGACGTCACCAACGCGTCGCGGACGATGCTCTACGACATCCATCGCGGCGTATGGGACGACGAGCTCCTCGCGCTCTTCGGCGACGTCCCTGAGGTCGCGCTGCCCGAGGTGCTGCCCAGCATCGGCGAGTTCGGGACGCTGCGCGACGGCGCGCTCGGCGCGGCCCACGACGGCGTGCCGGTGAGCGGGATCGCCGGCGATCAGCAGGCCGCGCTCTACGGCCAGGGCTGCCTGGAGCCGGGCCTCGGCAAGAACACGTACGGGACCGGCTCGTTCGTGCTCATGAATTCCGGTGAGAAGGTGCCGACCGCGCCGGCGGGCCTGCTGTCCACGATCGCCTGGGGGATCGGCGAGCAGACGATCTACGCCCTCGAGGCGGCGATCTTCGTCACGGGCGCGGCCGTGCAGTGGTTGCGCGACGGGCTCGGGATCATCGAGGCCGCCGCCGAGACCGAGGAGCTTGCCCGCTCGCTCGATACAAACGACGGCGTCTACTTCGTGCCGGCCCTGACCGGCCTGGGCTCGCCGCACTGGGACCCGTACGCGCGCGGCACGATCGTCGGCCTCACGCGCGGCAGCACGCGCGCGCACATCGCGCGCGCCACGCTGGAGGCGATCGCGTTTCAGACGGTCGACGCGGTGCAGGCGATGGAGGCCGCCTCGGGCCACGAGCTCGAGGAGCTGCGCGCCGACGGCGGCGCGACCGCAAACCGCTGGCTCATGCAGTTCCAGGCGGACATGCTCGGCGTGCCGATCGCGGTGGCCGAGCTGGCCGAGACGACGGCGCTCGGCGCGGCGCTGCTGGCGGGTGTGGCCGTCGGCGCGTGGACGCAGGACGATGTCGCCGAGCGCGATGGTGAGCGCGGACGCTACGAGCCGCGCATGAGCGCGGACGAGCGCGAGTCGCTGATCTCACCGTGGCGACGCGCCGTAGAACGTGCTGGTGGATGGGCTCGAGGGTAAGGTGACCGTATGGCGAGGATGAAGCGCAGCGAGCAGCTCGCGGCGATGGGCAGCGGCGGCAAGGACGAGCGTCCGAAGGAGTGCTTCGACGCGTTTCACGAGCGCGCGCGCACGAAGGAGCCAGACTTCGCCTACGAGGTCGTTCGCGTCCTCACCGGCCTGTGGGCGCTGACGTTCTTTCGCGCGCGCACGATCTCCAGCGAGAAGGTTCCGCAGAGCGGCCCCGTGATCCTTGCGCCCAACCACGGCTCGTTCATGGACCACTTCTTCCTCGGCGCGTTCATCCGCCGCAAGGTGCAGTTCATGGCGAAGTCCCAGCTCTTCCAGCCGCCGCTGCAGTACGTCTACTCGCACGGCGGAGTCTTTCCGCTGCGCCGCGGTCATCGCGACGAGGAGGCGTTCATCACCGCGCGCGCGATCCTCGAGCGCGGCGGCGCGGTCGCGATGTACTGCGAGGGCACGCGCTCGCGCGACGGCAAGCTCTCCGACCGGCCCAAGCCCGGCATCGGCAAGCTCGCGCTGGAGACGGGCGCCCCCGTCGTGCCGGTCGCGATCCACGGGTCGGCGAAGGTGCGCAACTGGCGCAAGGGCGAGTTTCCGAAGGTCACCGTCCAGTACGGCGACCCGATCCAGTTCGAACGTCTGGAAAATCCGTCGCGCGACCAGCAGATGGCCGTGGCGGAGGAGATCTTCGGCGAGATCCGGGTGCTCTACTCGGGCCTCGAGACGCTCGGGCGCAAGGGCGTCCTGCAGCGCGTGCGCGAGCAGCGCCGTCTCGAGCGGCGCGGCAAGAAGCGCACCGCGACGGCGTAGCGCCGCGGTCAGATCCGCCTGCCGGGATCGCGCCCTACGTCTCGCCGTGGAAGTACTCCACGCCGGCAGAGCGCGGTGCGACGTGACGCCAACGGCAGCGTGCCGGCCGTCGTCGCCGATAGCGCGCCGGCCGCGCGGATAGCCTCACGGCCATGACCGCCACGTCGCTGCTCGGGCCGGGCGCGCTCACCGCGTCTGTCGCCTCCGCCGAGGGCGGCTACTTCAGCGGCCGTCGCTCCGCACGGCGATGAGTCAGGGCGCGGTGCGGGCGGCAGTCGCCGTCTTCCTGCTCGGGGTGCTCGGCGTCTGGCTCATCACGCCGATCGGCAACGCGTGCCCGGACGTCGGCCGGCTGCCCGCGGGCAGCCAGAGCTCCTCGTCCCCGTCGTTCGCGCCGCCGCTGACGCGCACCTGCACGTACACCACGGTGGACGGGACGCAGGCCCGCAAGCGGTACGTGCCGGTCGTCGACTGGCTCATCCTCGCTGTGGTCGCCGGCGTGGTGGGAGCCGGCGTCGGTCTGGCCGGGCCGGGAACGCCGGCGGCCGAGCGGGCGCCAGGACCGAAGCGGACGCAGCGGCCCGAGCG
>DASYVZ010000342.1:0-2228 GCA_035936515.1 Solirubrobacteraceae bacterium
GCTGCGTTCCGCGCGCGATTTCGATCGCCAGCGCGGCTGGCGCACGGGCGCCCTGCCGCTCGCGCGCGTCGCCGGCCGCACGCTGCGCACCGTGCGGCGGCGATGACGCCCGGCGAGGTTGGCGCTGACCGGACGCGATCAAAGGGCCCAACCCGAACCGCCAGCCCGAGGCCGCCGGGCAGCCAGCCGCCGGCCGCCTCAGCCGGCGAGGATGAACGACAGGAAGAAGCCGGCCGCCGTCGCGAACGCGTTGAACGGGCGGCCGCGCTCGAAGGCCTCGGGCATGAGCGTGTCGGCTAGCGACGCGAGCACGGCGCCGCCGGCGAAGCCCAGCGCCACCGCGAGGACCTCGTCGCTCATCGGCTCTGCGAGTACGCGCCCGACGACGACCGCCGCCGCGAGGAGCAGGGCGCAGGCGAACCACGTGCTGACGACCGACCGCATGTGCTGGCCGCCGGCGCGCATCGCGACGGCGCCCACGAGCGACTCGGGCAGGTTGGAGAAGAAGATCGCCACGAGCAGCGCCAGCGAGGCATGCTCGACGAGCGAAACGCCGAGCGCGAGGTTCTCCGGCACGCCGTCGAGCGTGACCGCCGCCAGCAGCGCGAATCCGACCGTGCGCTGCGCGCCGCTTGCGTCGATCGCCGCAGCGGTCGCGGTGACCTCGCGCTGCTCGGGACCCGCCTTGCCGGTGACCCGCCGGTCCAGCCATGTGTCGGCGGCGACGAACGCCGCGGCGCCCGCCAGCAACGCAAGCCCCGAGCGTGCCGCTCCGCCGAGCTCGTAGGCATCCTCGAAGAGCTCGAACGCGAGTGCCGATATGAGCGCGCCGCTCGCAAAGGCCAGCAGCACGCCGGTGACCGCGCGCGGCGGATCCCACAGCGAGCCGATGATCGCGCCGATGACGAGCGCGCTGGAGGCGGCAACCCCGAAGAGGATGGCGGTGACCACGGGCGGCTTCTGCCCCGTCTGCGCCTCCGGCGAACGGCCTGTTGCCGCGCGGCCCCTACACCCGCCCGCGCGACACGAAGCGCAGCCGCTGCGGCGCGAGCGGCACGAGCACGCGCTTGGCGTACTCCGCGCCGCCGCGCAGCATGAGCGCGCGCAACGGGTCCCACGAAAGGTCGTAGTGGCGGCGCAACTGCGCCGGCAGAAGCCCGACGGTGACGAAGTTCACGACCTCGAGAATCGGGCGCCTGGTGAGCGGCACCGGCGGGCGCATGACGATCTGCAGGGCCAGCTCGCGCGCGGCGGGCGTCACCCACAGGTCGTCGCCGCTGATCATGTCGTGCATGTAGCCGTCGAACTCGCCGATGCCGGCCGGCATCTCGTGGTCCTGGAGGCCGAAGAGCCGGCCGATGAGGCGATAGTCGCGCCAGTACGCGTCGCGCTCGGCCTCAGACAGCGAGGCGACGTAGCTCTCGTAGAAGACCAGCGCGGAGTCGACGAGCGTCGCGAGCACCCAGAGCAGCAGCTCTGGATCGTCGGCGGCGAACGGCGTGCCGGCGGGGAAGCGCCCCGCCGGGCGCTCGAGCTCGCCGCGGACCTTGCTGTGCATCGAGCGCACGCGGCGCGTGGCGCGATCGGCATCGGCGCGAGCGCCGAAGCCGATCGTGTTCATCACCTCGGCGGTGCGGCGCAGGCGCTCGTAGGGCTCGTCGAGCGCGCCGCTGTGCGCGAAGAATCCCTCGAAGGCCACGGGATGCGCGGCCTGCATGAGCAGCGCGCGCGGGCCGGAGATCGCCACCGCGAGCTCGCGGTGCACGCGGCGCAGCATCGAGGTGTCGTCGAAGTACGAGTCCATTGATCAGCGCTCCGCAAACGGTAGACCGACTGCGAGGGGATACGGCGCATTACCCTTGAACGGATGCCAGCACAGGCCTATGCCGGAAAGGACTGCGTGTGCCAGTTGCGCAAGGGCATCTGCGACCAGTCCTGCGTCCAGGGGATGCTCGACACCCCCTTCTACATCGCCTGCCTGAAGCTCTCCGGCCGGCGCTGCGTCGTCGTCGGCGGCGGTGAGGTCGGCCTGGAGAAGACGGAGGGCCTGCTCGCCTGCGACGCCGACGTGACGCTGATCGCGCCCCACGCGGTCGACGAGCTGCGCGCGCTCGGCGCCGAGGGCTCGATCGCGTGGGAGCAGCGCGAGTACGCCGGCGCAGAGGACCTCGAGGGCGTCTTCATGGTCATCGCCTGCACGGACGACACCGACATCAACATCCGCGTCT
>DASYVZ010000343.1:0-2910 GCA_035936515.1 Solirubrobacteraceae bacterium
GCTCGGCGTCGGCGGGTGCGAGCACGAAGACCTCTACGGCGATATCGGGATCGATGTGGTTGTCGCTCATGAACACGATGACCTTCCGGCCGAGAATCTCCTCGACGCCGTCGACGAGGACCTGGCCCATCGTGCCGTGGAAGGCTTCGCGCATCGTCAGGACGAGCCCCTCGAGGTGGTCGCCTACAAGACTGTGCTCGCCCTTGGTAAGGCTGTCTTGCAACACCACCGTGACGGCGTCCTCGTTGATGTAGGTGCGTGCCCTGGTCGGGCCGCGGCCGATGTACTCGCTCATCGTGCGCACGACGTGGTTTGAGATCGCGGCGGCCTTCGAGCCACGGGTGGGAACTTCGTTTTCGATGCTGACCATCCAGGCTCCGTCCTCGTCTCCCTCTTGGGGAACGGGCACGCGCGAAAACAGGAAGGAAACGAAAAGCACCGGCCGCGCGGCCCACTCTGCCCTCTCGTCACGGCACGCGCCGCGCAGATCGAGACTCGCGTCCCTTCAGCGTACTCACGTGAGAGTCAACCGCAGGCCGGAAGGCGGCAAGCTGGCGCGTCTACAAGCACGACGTCGGCGTCTACGTGCGGCAATGTTTCCCCGCCGGGGCGCATAACCACCCCCCGTGGCACTGCCACATGGGCCATTGCCCACTGGCGAGCTGATAATCGCGGTCGAACTGGCGAGACGCGCGGCGCCGCGCCAACTGTCGTCATTTGTCGTCAGCCAACAGACCATCCGTACGGCGGTCGGCGTGCAGTCGGGCAAGGCAGCGACCAGCGCTGCGGGTTGTTCTCAGCGCGTCTACCCACCCATTTCAAGGAGGCATCATGCAATCGTCGGACCTGAGCGAGTCACCGGCCGATCGGCGGCTGGGGGCGCTGTGGCGCCCGACGGGGCGGCGCGCGTTTCTCGGCTGGAGCGGCGTGTCGCTCGCCGGTCTGCTCGTCGCCGGCTGCGGCGGGAACGACGACGATGACTCCGCCGAGACCACGACGACGGACGCTGCCGGCGAGGGCGTCACGCTGGACTTCGCCGACGCCTTCGGGGTGCTGAACTACGCCTACGCTCTCGAGCAGCTCGAGGCCGCCTTCTATACGCAGGTGGTCGAGCGCCCGTTCGCCGGCGCGTCCTCGCGCGAGATGAACATCTTCAAGGACGTGAAGGCGCACGAGATCGCCCACCGCGAGTTCTTCAAGGCGATCCTCGGCGACAAGGCGATCGCCGCCTTGACGCCCAACTTCGAGACGGTCGACTTCGACGATCGCGACAGCGTCTTCAACACGGCGCTGACGTTCGAGAACCTCGGGGTCGGCGCCTACATCGGCGCCGCGTCGCTGATCGACGTCAGCGGGCCGCTCGGCGCCACGCCGCTGATGGCCGCCGGCGACATCCTCGCGGTCGAGGCGCGGCACGCCTCGGTCATCGCCTCGGTCATGGAGGACAACCGCGGCGGCGCGTTTGCTCCCAACGCGTTTGACGAGGCGCTGGCACCCGCGAAGGTCCTGGAGGCCGCGGGACCGTTCATCAAGACCAAGATCAGCACCAAGAACCTCTAGGAGACGACGATGACCAACCCGACCGTGCTTGATCAGATCGACCCCGATGTCGCCGAGCGCATCGGCTCACGGCGAGACGCGCTGCGCGGCTTCGGCGCCGCGTGCGCGGTCGCCTCCTTTCCCATCGCGTTCGCCGCCTCGGCGAAGGCCGCGTTCGCACAGGACGGCGGCGCGCTTCCCGAGGAGGTCGTCGACGTCCTGAACTTCGCCCTGACGCTCGAGTACCTCGAGAACAGCTTCTACGAGAAGGGGCTCGCGACCGACGGGCTGATCCCCGACACGAACAACAACAGGCAGATCTTCGAGACGATCCAAAACCACGAAGCCGAGCACGTCGAGTTCCTCGAGTCCACGCTCGGCGACAAGGCCGTCGAGAAGCCGACGTTCGACTTCACGGCGGGGGGGAAGTTCGACACGTTCCAGACCTACAAGACGTTCCTGCTGCTCTCACAGGCCTTCGAGGACACGGGCGTTCGCGCCTATCGCGGACAGGCCGGCGCGCTCGCGGGCAGCCCGAAGATCCTCACCGCCGCTCTGACGATCCACTCCGTCGAGGCGCGCCACGCGGCGAACGTGCGCCTCTTGCGCGACCTGACGGGCTGGATCCCGCAGAGCGAGCCCGGGGCACCAGCCGCGGTCGAGCCCGTCTACGCGGGCATGGACGAGACCACGAAGTACAAAGTCGACGTGCCGGACGTCTCCGGCGTCGAGCCCGCGAACGTGACCGAGGCGTTCGATGAGCCGCTGAGCAAGAAGGCGGTTCTCGCGATCGCCGGCCAATTCATCAAGAGCTGAACAGGAGATCCAGATGTCAGAGTTCCTCGACGATGTCTACAAGTCCGTCGACGAGCAGCACGGCGACAAGTCGGCCGCCACGCGGCGCCAGCTCGTCGGCGGCGCCGCCGCAGCGCTGGGCTCGATGGGCATGCTGGCCTGGGCGAACGATGCGCAGGCCCAGCCGCCGAAGTCCGCACTCAACGACGCGCCGAACACCGTCGAGACGATCGCCAACGTCGCGGCGACCGCAGAGGTGCTGGCGACGATCGTGAACACCGTCGGCGCCGAACGGGTGCCTCTGGACGGGCAGACGCGCCTGAACGTTGCCGCGGCGGCGCTTGAGGAGAAGATCCATTACGAGGTGCTGACCTCCAACGCAGTCGGAGGAAAGGCGATCACCAAACGCATCTGGGTGCCCGATGCCGTCTTCGCCAGCAGGGAGGGCCTGTTGACGACGCTGGTCGTGGGTGACCAGATCTTCATCAACGCCTACCTGCTCGCCGGCACCGTGTTCGCCCGCGCCGGCGGCCTTTCGGGCTCGCGCTTCTCACGCTACGCCGCGGAGTTCATGGG
>DASYVZ010000344.1:0-3253 GCA_035936515.1 Solirubrobacteraceae bacterium
GTCGTAGTCGGCGACGCTGATGCCGAGCCGCTGGCGCAGGAACGCCCGCACCGGCCGCTCCACGAAACGCACGAGGCGGTCGAGCTCGACGACCGGGCCTGCCGCATCGGCGAGCGGCGCACGCAGAAACGGCTCGTCGCCGGCGCGCGGGCCGACGATCGCGCGCGCCCCGTCGAGCGCGACGCGATCAAAGCTCCACGCCCGCTCGCGCACGACCTCACCCCGCGCGAAGTTGCGCGGGTCGAACGGCTGCAGCGGGTGGCGGACGACGACGTGTGATCGGGCATCGCGGTCGCCGTCCGCCAAGCGGACCGTGCGGTCGACGACGTCGAGCAGCTCGCCGACGGGAACCGCCGGTGGGCGCGGCATGTTCGTGCGCTCGTCGTTGCCCGTGTAGGTGACGATCAGGCGATCGGTCGCGGCGAGCAGCGCGTCGAGCAGCATCTGGCGGTCCTCGGTGCGCGAGTCGCGATCGCCGACGTGCGGATCGGCGAGCATGAGGTCGTCGCCGTCGCGGTGGGACTTGCGCGGGAACGCGCCGTCGTCGAGGCCGAGCAGGCAGACGACGCGATGCGGCACCGAGCGCATCGGCACGAGCGTGCAGATCGTCAGGTGTCCCGTGCGGAAGTTCGCCCGCGTCGGCCGGCCCTGCAGGCGCTGGTGCAGCAGCGCGCGCACCTCGGCGGGCAGCAGGCTCGTCGTGTCGGCGCGGCCGCCCGCGAGCGCCTGCTCGGCGACGTCCTGGAGCAGGCGCTGCAGCTCGCCGCGCTGCCAGCCCTCGCGCGCGCTCGTCGTGGTCAGCGCATCGGTCGCCGCCGCGATCGCCGCGGTCCATCCGGCGACGGGTTGCGGGCGGCTCAGCGCGTCGAGCGCCGCGCCGAGGCGGTCGACGAGCTCCGCGAAGCGCCCGGCGAGGTCGATCGCGCCGCTCTCGACGTCGTCGAGCGGCAGCACGCCCGCGTAGAGCTGGTGGCGCTCCTCGGTCATCGCCACGCCGACGAGCAGCCGGTCGAGGCCGGCGCGCCACGTCCCCGTTGCGAGCGACTCGAGCTTGAACGGCGCGCGATGGGCGGCATCGAGGCCCCAGCGGATGCCGCCGTCGGCGATCCACTGCTGGATTCGGGCGAGGTCGTCGTCGTCGAAGCCGAAGCGCCGGCGGACCGGCTCGCGATCGGCGAGATCGAGCACCTGCGACGCCGTCAGCCGCGCACCGGTGAGGTCGAGCAGCTGCGCCACGACGCCCAGCACCGGGTTGGTCTGGCGCAGCGCACGGTCGGCGAGGCGCACCCGCAGATCGGGGAGGCCGGTGTCGACGGCGGCGTCGTCGGCCTCGTCGTCGGCGTGGGGCGGGCCGACGCCGAACGTCGCGTGGATCAGCGGCGCGAACGTCTCGATGTCGGGGCACATGACGATGACGTCGCGCGGCTCGAGGGTGGGGTCGTCCTGGAGCAGGTGCAAGATCGCCTCGCGAACGACCTCGACCTGCCGCGCGCGCCCGTGGCAGGCGTGCACCTGCACGCTGCGATCTTGCGGATTGAGCAGCGGCCGGGGGTCGTCGTAGCCGGGCAGCGGCTCACCCGGCGCCGCCTGGTCGCGGCGCACGTCGGCCTGAATCCGTGCCAGCAGCTCGTCGCCGGGCTGCTCGACGGGATGGTGGTGATCGACGCACCGCTCGCCGTCGTCGCCGCTGACCACGAGCTGAAGCTCCCGGGCGTCCTGGCCCCAGGAGGCGAGCAGGCTGTTGGCCGGCAGCGTGGCGGTCACGTCTTCGGCGCGGCGCACGATCGGCGGCAGCTGCGCTCTCGCGGTCGCGACCGCCTCCCACAGCACCGGCGACGGGTGCAGGAGGAACAGGTGCGCGTCGCGCGCGGTGGCGAGCGCGCGCAGCACCGCGAGGTGTGCGGCCGGCAGGCGCGTAAGGCCGAATAGCGACAGCCGCAACGGAAGATCGACGAGGTCCGGCTCGTCGCGCAGTCGGCCGCACGCCGGCTCAAGCCGCTCGGCAGGGCTCTCGATGCCGATGCGGTCGCGCAGGCGCCGCCACAGCTCGGCCTGCCACAGCGCCTCGCCGGGCAGCGCGCGACCGGCGCCGTCCGTGTCCTCCTCGGACGCCCACGCGCGCACCATCTCCGGCCGATGCCGCGCATAGCGATCGAAGAGGTCGCCGAGATGACGGACGGTGCTCAGCCGCCGCGAGCGCCGCGTGGAGTCGTCGTCGGGCTCCTCGTCTCCCGCGCCCAGGTGCGCGCTGAGACTCTCCAGCCACGGCTCGCCGAGGCAGCGCTCGACGACATCCAGCAGCGGCCAGACCGCGTGCGCGACGAGCCACGGGTCGCCCTCCGGGTCGACGCCCGACGCCGCCGCCACGGCGTCCGCGACCAGCCGGCGCGGCGAGGGGAACTCGACGTTCGCGCAGATCCCATCCGCACGGCCCGCGGTCGTGCCGAGGCAGGCCGACATCCGCTGCGTCAGCCAGCGCTCCATCCCGCGCGTCGGCACCGCGATGACCTCCGGCGCGAACACGTCGGCGAGCGGCTCGCGCAGGAGCGCGCCCAGCGCGTCGACCAGACCGTCCGCGCGCTCAGCGCGATGAACGTGCAGCATGCGCGGCGTTCATCTTCGACGGCGGCGAGCGGGGGCGCTCACGCAGCAACACGCGCCGGTGCCAGCTCCGCCGCGACGCCCCGGTCATGGCGTCCGCCACCGCGTCGTCGCGCTCCAGCAGGAACCGCGTGGTGCCGGCGATGGTGACGGTCATGGCTCGCCTCCCGGTTCGTCGTCCTGAACGACGGCGGTCACGACGAACGGCGGGAGTCGCTGAAGTCTACGGCCACCCCCGCTGTCCAGCGAGGTGGCCGATGAGGGAGGCCGACGGTTGAGGACTGGGGGGAGCACCGGCTCAACCGGAGCGAGCACCGGCTCAACCGGAGCGAGCACCGGATCGAGGAGGGCTTGAGACGCGACGGTCGCCGACGTTGCGCCAAGCGCCTGCGGCACGACGACGAGTGATCCGGCCCCGAGAGTGGCGGCCGTGGCGAGGAGCGTGACGCCCAGGCGTGACATCGACTGCATGGCGGTGAGGGTCCTTTCGGGGAAGAGGCCGGTCTGCAACCCCTCGACCGTGCAGGACGCTTCTTGAACGCCCGTTTATGATGCTGCACGCTCAGGCAGCCAGCCTGAGCGGCCGCCTGCGCGCCTATCCCTGCAGCGCGCGGCCCAACTCGGCCCGCAGCGTGGCGATCTCCGTCACGAC
>DASYVZ010000345.1:0-4213 GCA_035936515.1 Solirubrobacteraceae bacterium
GCTGAGCAGCGTCCGCCGCCCGAGCGCCGGCGGTGCCGACGGGACAGGCCTCGCGCTGCCGCCGCAGTCCTACGTGGAGTCTGCGCAGCTGATGATGAGCTGGGATCCGGTCAGCGACGCACGGCGCACCGGCGGCGCGAAGGGCACGATGCGCCGCGCGGCCCTGCAGGCGATGCGGCCCTACACGCACCATCAGGACGAGCTCAACCGTGTCGTCGCGGCGGCGCTGGGCGAGATCAACGACCGTGTCGACGAGGTGCTGCTCGAGACGCAGCGGCTGAGCATCCAGCAGCGGCGGCTCAGCGGCGCGCTCGGCGACAGCGACCTCTCGCTGGTGCTGGAGGGCGTGCGGGCGCGCCCAGCGTCGACGCATCCGGCGATCTCGCAGCGCGACGAGCGCGGCCAGCGCGTCCTGCGCTTCGACGGCGCCTCCGGTGACGGGTCGACGTACCGCGGCTTCGAGGACATCTTCCGCGGCGACGAGCGCGCCGTGCGCGAGCAGCAGCAGGCCTATCTGGACGCCTTCGCGGATGCCGCCTGGGTGCTCGACCTCGGCTGCGGGCGCGGCGAGTTCCTCGACGCGCTGATCGCCCGCGGGATCGGCGCCAGGGGCGCCGACCTCGACGAGAGCATGGTCGCGCGCTGCCGCGAGAAGGGCCTCGACGTCGAGCTCGCCGACGCCGCCGCCCACCTGCGCGGCCTCGAGGACCGCTCCGTCCCGGGCATCTTCGCCGCGCAGCTCGTCGAGCACCTCGACGCCGACCGGCTCGGCGAGCTGCTCGGGCTGATCGAGCGCAAACTCGCGCCCGGCGGCCTGGCGATCATGGAGACCGTCAACGGACACAACCCTGCCGCGCTGAAGGCCTTCTGGACCGACACGACGCACCACCACCCGCTATATCCGGAGGTCCTCCTGGCGCTCTGCCGGCTGGCCGGCTTCGAGTCCGGCGAGGTGCGCTTCCCGCAGGAGAGCGGCGACTTCAACGCCGACGTCTACTCGAACCGCGACTACGCCGTGTACGCCCGCGCGGCAGCGTGAGCACGGCTCCTGACCTGACGGTCTGCTGCTCGGTCAACACGCCGCCGGGCCGCGTCGCAGCGGCGCTCGCGCCGCTCGCCAGGCTCGACGCCGAGATCGTGCTCGCCATCGACGACCGCGTCGACCGCGCCTGGATCGATGGCTACCGGCAGATCGCCGAGCGCGTCCTGCTCGTCCCGTTTCCGGGCAACTTCGCGCTGATGTACGCGTGGATGCGCGAGCAGTGCGCCGGCCGGTGGATCCTCCAGCTCGACCTCGACGAGGTGCCGGCGCCGGCGCTCGCGGCAGAGGTCGCCGAGACGATCGCCGTCAACGACGTCACGCACGCCTGGGTGCCGCGCCGCTGGCTGTACCCCGACGGCGGCAGCTGGCTCGCGCAGTGGCCGTGGCGGCCGGACTACGCGCTGCGCCTGCTGCGCAACGACCCGGCGCTGCTGCGCTTTCCGGGGCTGCTGCACTGCACGGTGCGGGCGCTCGGGCCGCGTCGCTATCTGCGCGCGCCGCTGTACCACGCCGACCTGCTGCTGACCGACGCCGCCGGTCGCGAGCGCAAGCAGCTCGCCTACGAGCGCGAGCTGCCCGGCTTCGTGATCGACGGCCTGTCGCTCAACGAGGTCTACTACCTGCCCGAGCGGCGCACGGACCTGCGCGTGGCTCCCGTGCCCGCCGAGGATGCGGCGGCCGTCGCTGCGTTCCTGCGCTCGGGAGCCGAAGTTCCGGCGCCGCTGCGCCGGGCCGTGCCGGGGAGCATGGGTGCGGCGACCGTGGACGAGATCTGGCGCCTGAGCGAGGGGCGCACGCTCGGCGAGGACGCCTACGACGCGCGGCTCGTCCTGCTCGACGACGACCTGCGGCTGGTCAGCGGCGAGTGGCGCACGTTCGACGTCGAGGTCCACAACCGCGGCAGCGCCCACTGGCCGGGCGGCATGGACGCGCTGCCACAGATCCGCCTGGCGTACCGCTGGCTGGGGCCCGACGGGCAGCCGCTGGAGGAAGGCACCCGCACCGGTCTGCCCGCCCCGCTGGCGCCGGGTGCGCGCGCGGTCGTCCCGCTCGAGGTGCTCGGTCCGGCGCCGCCCGGCGTGCGGACGATCGAGATCGACCTCGTCCACGAGGACGTGCGCTGGTTTCAGCGCGGGGTGCGTGCGCGGATCGACGTTCGCGCCCCGGCCGGCGACGCCCGCGCCACGCGGACGTCGGCGGTGTAGTGCGTCACGGCGACGGCGGCCACGGCGCGCGGGTGGCGCGTCAGGACTTCGTCGCCTGCGCCGTCAGCCGATAGTGATGCGGGCCGCCGTGGGCGGCGAGTAGCGCCGCGGGCGGCGCGGCCAGCGGATGCGCCGCGGCGAAGCCGGCGGCGCGCAGGGCTCCGAGCAGCGCGGTGAGGTTCGGCGCCCACCAATTCGAGACGTCGCCGTTGAGCTCGGCGCCGGGGAAGAAGCGCCACAGCGCCTCGTGCTCGAGGTCCGGCACGACGATCGCCTCCGTCTCGACGACCGCGAGCTCCGCGGTAACGGCCGCCAGCCGGCGCAGCGCGGTCAGCGGCTCCTCCATGTGGTAGAGCACGCCGAGGTAGAGCACGACGTCCCAGCGCCCGAGCGCAGCGAGGTCGCACGTCATGAAGTCGCCGACGATCGGCTCGACGGCGCTGCCGAGTGCCTCGCGCGCGAGGTCGAAGCCGCGCTTGCCCGGCAGCGTGTCGGGGTGCCAGAACTCCGTTTCGTGGTACGGCCGCGGCGCGACGCCCTCCTGCATGCAGCGCCGCCAGTACGCCTGCTGCCCGGGGGAGTCCATCGACCACATGTAGTGGTCGAGGACGGCGACTCGCGCCGCGCCGCGGCGCTCGGCCTCGAAGGCGAAGAAGCCGTCCCAGCCGCCGATGTCGAGCACCGACCTGCCGCGCAGGTCAGGCAGCGCCAAGGCGTCGAACTCGCGGCGCAGTGTCTCGGCGCTCTTGTGCCCGGGCGTCACGACGCCGTTGCCGAGGTCGATCGAGTGCCACCAGAACGGCACCGCGTCGACCTTGCGCTGCAGCCGTCGGCGCTGGCTCGGAAGCGGGATCACCGGCTCAGAAGGGCAGCTCGTCGGCGATCTCGCGCAGCGCCGGCGCGTGCCGGTCGCGGTCGGAGACCAGCAGCTCGATGTCGTCAGGCCAGGGGATGCCGACGTCGGGATCGGCGTAGTGAAAGCCGCGCTCGACGGATCCGTCGTAGTACGTCGAGCACTTGTAGGTCACGTCGGCGACCTCCGACACGACGCAGAAGCCGTGCGCGAAGCCGACTGGGATGTAGAGCTGGCGCGCGTGGTCGTCGTCGAGCTCGTGCGCCTCCCACTCGCCATAGGTCGGCGAGTCGCGGCGCAGGTCGACGACGACGTCGAGGATCCGTCCGCGCGCGCAGCGCACGAGCTTCGCCTGCCCGCCGCCGACCGAGAAGTGCATGCCGCGCACGACTCCGCGGCCGGAGCGCGAGTGGTTGTCCTGGACGAACTCGTCGCGCACGCCG
This sequence comes from Solirubrobacteraceae bacterium, assembly GCA_035936515.1. GTDB lineage: Bacteria > Actinomycetota > Thermoleophilia > Solirubrobacterales > Solirubrobacteraceae > CADCVQ01. Next base: position 3,544 of record DASYVZ010000345.1, read on the forward strand.
TGCTCTGCCCAGACGTTCGCGCGGTAGCTCTCCAGAAAGAAGCCGCGGCCGTCGCCGTGGACCGTGGGCTCGAGCAGAACCGGGCCCTCGAGGCGGGTGTCGAGCAGGCGCATGGACGCAGCAATCTAGTCTCCCGCGATGGGCAACGCCCGCGTTCGACGCCTGACACTCGTCGCCTGCATCGTCGGGTCTGCGGTCGTGTTCGTCGACCAGACCGTCGTCAACGTCGCGCTGCCGGCTATCGGCCGCGATCTCGACACCACGCTGGCCGGCCAGCAGTGGGTCGTCACGGTCTATCTCCTGCTGCTCGCATCGCTCATCCTCGTCGGCGGATCGCTCGGCGATGTCTACGGGCGGCGCCGGATCTTCGCGCTTGGCGTGGCGGGTTTCGGCTGCGCCTCGCTGCTGTGCGCCGTCGCGCCCTCGATCGAAGTGCTGATCGCGGCGCGTGCGCTGCAGGGCGCGTTCGGGGCGTTGCTCGTGCCAAGCTCGCTGGCGATCATCACGACCGTCTTCGGGCCGGCGGAGCGCGCAGCGGCGATCGGCTCGTGGACGGCCGGCACGAGCGCGGCGATCGTCGTCGGGCCGCCGGTGGGTGGCTTTCTGGTCGACATGCTGTCGTGGCGGGTGATCTTCGCGTTGAACGTGCCGATCGTGCTCGTCTGCCTGG
>DASYVZ010000346.1:0-4098 GCA_035936515.1 Solirubrobacteraceae bacterium
TGGTGTGGATGCGTTGCACATCTTTCCGCTCGGAGCGGAGGCAGAGACACGCGAGGTTGCAGCCGCCTTTCGCAGCGCACGTGGCGTCGCGGCCCAACGTCGCTGAAGCGTTTCGTCGTCCACTAACAGCCGTTGATCGAACCGCGCGACCGTCCGCGCTTCCACGAACGCGCTGCTGGGAAGCCCCGAAGGACTGGAGCGCGCTTCCATCAACAAGCAGGACGCCGCGGGCGCCGACGTCCCGACGGCGTCGGCCGAGCTTCCAATAACCGAACGACCGCAATTCTGCTCCGTTGCTAGCCAGACCCCTCAACGCCGAGGCCGAGAGCCGGCGTGGCAGTGAGGCATCGGTCAAGACGCTCCGCTTCCTCGTCACCGCGATCCAGGGCCTCGCCGAGCTGCGCGACGAGCTCGGGCTCGGCCACGGGCGGGTCCGGCCTCGCCCGCGGTCAGCCGGCACGGCCGGCTCGTCTTCAACGCCGTGAGTGTCAGTGAGTTCCTGCTCGACGCGTGGCACGTGCGTCGGACCGTGGAGGAGTTGTAGGCCGGGCCGTTGCGGTGCCGGCGGCTACAGCGCCGGCACCGTGGTCACGACCGTCTCGCAGAGAAGCAGCGTTTCCATCGCGGGCTCCCACCGGAACGCCGCAGCGTGGGCGATCTGAACCCGTCGGTGGAAGACGTGCGTCTGCTGGATGATTCGTCGCGCCGGGCGGCGGATCGACGCTAGGCGCAGTCGGCGAGCCGCGGCGCCGCCGCGCGGCTGCGCCGATCGAGTCGCCGCAGGCCGAGGCTGTCGGCGATCTGAAGCACGCGCTCGAACTCCGAGCGGTACAGGTGGCGGTCGATCTCGGGGAACTCGGCGGTCCGTCCCGCCGGGTAGTACTGCGCCATCACGTCGACGTACGTGTCGGGGCCGAGCCGCTCGGCGATCCAGCCGAGGATCGCCTCGCTCTCCTCGACGAGGCCCGGCATGACGAGGTGGCGCACCAGTAGGCCGCGGCGCGCCATGCCGCGCTCGTCGAAGACGAGCTCGCCGACCTGGCGGTGCATCTCCTCGACGGTGCGGCACGCCACCTGCGCGTAGTCGCGCTTGGCGAGGTAGCGCCGCGATAGGTCGCTCGACCACAGCTTGAAGTCCGGCATGTAGACGTCGACGACCCCGTCCATGAGCTCGAGGCTGTCGACGCTGTCGTAGGAGCTCGTGTTGTAGACGATCGGCAGGCGCAGGCCCCCCTCGACCGCCGGCGGCAGCGCCTCGAGGATCTGCGGGACGACGTGCTCGGGCGTGACCCAGTTGATGTTGTGGCAGCCGAGCTGCTGCAGCTCGAGCATCATGTCGGCCAGGCGGCCCGGCGTGACCGCCTCGCCCGCCGGGCGCCACGAGATGTCGTGGTTCTGGCAGAAGACGCAGCGCAGGTTGCAGCCGCCGAAGAAGATCGTCCCCGAGCCGCGCACGCCGCGCAGGCAGTTCTCCTCGCCGAAGTGCGGGAAGTGCGAGGCAACGACGGCCTCGCGGCCGACCATGCACAGCCCGCGCGCGTCGGCGAGCCGGTCGACCTTGCACAGGCGCGGGCACACGCGGCAGCGCCCCGCGAGCAGCTCGAGCGCGCGGGCGGCGCGCTCGGCGAGCTCACCGGACCGGTGCAGCGCGACGTATGGGGGCTCGAAGTCGAACACCGCCGCTCGCAGCGCAGCGTAGCGCCGCGGCGCGTGTCGCGCACGCCTCGTCGGGGCAAGACGCGGACATCACGTTCGGATGTGGGACGAGTGGAGCCCTCCCGCTGAGGGACCGGCTCTTGGAACCGAAGCAGGCATCATTCGGGGATGCCGGTTCAGACGCAGCTACGACCGAGCAGCTTCCCTCGAGCATCCGGTCGCTGATCGACGCCGCCGACGAGGTCCTCGTCATCGCCCCGTCGCTGCCGAGCCGGCTGCGCTGGCTCGTTCCGGACACCGACCAGGCGACCGAGCGCGCGGACGAGCGGCTGCGTGTCGTGCTCGGCCAGCTCGACGAGCTCGGCGCGGCGGCGCGGGGCCGGGTCGCCAGCGATGATCCGCTGGAGGCCTTCGACGACGCCGTTCGCGAGTTCGATCCGGGCCACATCCTTGTCGCGCTGCGCCCGCGGGAGCGGGCGGGGTGGCAGGAACGCGGCCTGGTCGACCAGGTTCTTGTTCGCTTTGGCCGTCCCGTCACCGTCTTCGTCAGCCCGGACCGCTGATGAAGTAGGACGCGTCGTGCCGGCGCGCGTTCGAGGCGGCGTCGGGCTCGCCCCGGCTTGCTCGCCGTCCTTCCCGGGCTCGCACTGCTGCCGGCGGCTGGATTCGCCGTCGACGACTGGGCTCGCTTGGTCGGCATCAATCTGAGGCTGCTTTCGCACGCGCGTTCAAGCGCGTGGAGGGATCATCGCCGGTTGCCGTGCGTCGGGCGAGGACGGTCGAGTCGGTCGCTCCTGCCCGTCGCTCGCCGCCTCTCGCGCCGACGGGCGCGATGTACCGCGCGGACGTCCACGGGCCGGGCAATCTCAGGGAACTCGATCCCTCCGCGCTCAGACCAAGGTGGCATAGGTCCCGTTTAACCATCTGGTGCGCTAGCAAGTTTGTTAGAGCAAGCAATCAAGAGAAGGTTGAACCATGAGACGTTCAGACGTCACGACCGCGGCGAAGATCGAGTCGGTCGCGGATGCGCGCGAGGCCGCGCGCCGCCTGCCGAAGGGGATCTTCCAGATGTTCGAAGCCGGCAGCGGATCGAACGCGACGATGGACGAGAACACGCAGGCCTTCCGCGACATCATGTTCCGGCCGCGCGCAGCCGTGTTCACCGAGCAGCGCGAGCTCCGCACTACCGTCCTGGGCCACGAGATCTCGATGGCCGCGATCGTGTCGTCGGTCGGGTTCCTCGCGGTCGGCCATCGCGACGGCGAGGTCGGTGTCGCTCGCGCCGCCGGCGACGCGGGCACGATCCAGTTCGTCAGCGGTGTCACCAACACGCCGATCGAGGAGATCATGGCCGCCGCGCGCGGGCCCGTCTTCTACCAGCTCTACTACATCGGCGGTCGCGAAGCGTCCGCACCGATCATCGAGCGCGTCAAGCGCGCCGGAGTATCCGGTCTGGTGCTCACCGTCGACACCGCGACCATCGCGCGGTCCCGTGACCGGCACTACAGCGAGCGGGCAGCCGTTCCGACGGCGATCAACGTCCGCGAGGCGCTGCGCTTCGCGCCCCAAGCGCTGGCCAAGCCGCGCTGGCTGAGCGACTACCTGCGACGCGGCCCGATCGAGCCCCAGGTGCCGATGGGGCTGCGGCCCGACGGCACCCCGATGGGCATCTTCGAGGGCATCGGGAAGATCTACCAGCAGACGCCGGCGTGGGAGGACCTCGCCTGGATCCGCGAACACGGGGCGGCCCGATCGTGGTCAAGGGCATCCTCACTGCCGAGGACGCGCGGGCGACCCGCGTCTGGAGCACGGTGCTCGTCCCGACGAACGCATGCCACCGGTCCTACGGGCTAAAGCGAAGCACGGTGCCGCTGCGACGGAAGACCCTCTTCCGTCGATCTTGTGCCAGTCGTCGGGAGGTTCGTCGACCTCTCGGGGGCGGTAGGGGCCCTTCTTGCACGAGCTTGGCAAGGACGCGTGGACTCGCCGGGGCCGAGGACGAGCAGCAAGGTGAGAGTCGCCAGGAGCGCGGCGAGTGGGCGCGCACGCTCCAGTCTCGCTTGGTGCTCACGTAGGCGATGTCTTAGCTCGGTACCGACGTGCCGCCGCAAGCACGTCTCGGCCGAGCTTCGGCACATTGCGGTGCGTCAGCGGTTCAGGTCGAGCGCGCCGAGCAGGTTGGAGTAGTCGTCGGTCCACGGCGCGGTGCCGGGCGAGCGCCGGCAGTCCCGCCACCAGCGATCCGGCGCGACGGCCCGCAGGTCGCGCGCGTGCCGCGCGATCGCCACCCAGCTCGAGCCCTCCGTGCGGGGGTCCCCGTCGTTCGCGCTCCTGGCGTCCTCCTGAGCGACGCAGGCCATCCTCGCGTCGGCTGCGAGGTTCCCGAGGACCGGCTCCAGGTCCAGATAGCTGTTTGACACGTGGAAGGCGATGACTCCATGC
>DASYVZ010000347.1:0-4906 GCA_035936515.1 Solirubrobacteraceae bacterium
CAACGGCGCGACGCTCGCCGCGGCACGCGCCCGCGGCTTCGCGCGCGAGGACGCCAGCGTCCTGTCGCGCCACTGCGCACTGCCGATCATCCTCGGCGCGACGCTGCTGAAGGGCACGCGTCTCGCCCGCCGCGGGCTGCCGGCCGGCACCGCCGGCGCCTTCGGCGCCGGGATCGTGGCGTCGTTCACGGCGACGCTGGCGTCGGTGCGGATCATCCGCCAGGTCGAGCGCGACCGCTCGCTGCTGCCCTACGCCGTCTACCGCGTAGCGCTCGCGGCGCTCATCGCCCGGCGCCGACCCCTGCGGTAGGTTCGCAGCCGATGGCCGAAGACGCCTACGCCGCCGCCGGTGTCTCGATCGCGTCAAGCGACGCCGGGGTGCGCGCGCTCGTCGACGTGCTGCGCACGATCGACGCCGGCCGCGAGAGCCGCTCGCTGCTGGGCGCGGGCCACTACGCCAGCGTGCTGCGGGTCGCGGACGACCTGGCGATCGCGCTGTGCACCGACGGCGTCGGGTCCAAGCTCGTCGTCGCCGAGCAGACCGGCCGACTGGACACGGTAGGCATCGACTGCGTCGCGATGAACGTCAACGACCTCATCTGCGTCGGCGCCGAGCCGATCGCGATGCTCGACTACCTCGCCGTCGAGCAGCCCGACCCGGCTGCGCTCGCGCAGATTGCGGCAGGCCTGAAGACCGGAGCCGAGGACGCCGGCATCGAGATTCCGGGCGGCGAGCTGGCGGTGCTGCCCGAGCTCATCCGCGGGCACCCCAGCCCGCACGGCTTCGACCTGTGCGGGGCGGCCTTCGGCACGGTCGCGCCGGACGCGCTCGTCACAGGGGCGGCGGTGGCGCCCGGCGACGCGGTGATCGGGCTGCCCTCCAGCGGCCTGCACTCCAACGGCTACACGCTCGCGCGCCGCGCGCTGCTCGAGCAGGGCGGGCTCGCCCTCGACGACACTCCGGCGGCGCTCGGCGGCGCGTCGATCGCGGACGCGCTGCTCGAGCCGACCGTCATCTACGTGCGGGCGATCCTCGAGCTGCTCGCCTCACCGGTCGCGGTACACGGGCTCGCGCACATCACCGGCGGCGGCCTGGCCAACCTCCTGCGCCTCAACGACGACGTCGGCTTCCGGATCGACGCGCCGCTGTCCGTGCCGCCGGTCTTCGACCTCATCGCCCGCTGCGGCGCCGTCGCCGACGCCGAGATGTGGGATGTCTTCAACATGGGCTGCGGCTTCGTCGCGGTCGTCGCGGATGCCGACGCCGAGGACGTCGCGGGGATGCTGTCGGCGCATCATCCGAGCAGCGCGCGGATCGGCACCGTCACCGATCGCGCCGGCCACATCGACAGGAGTTGACGTGCGTCGCCCGCACGCGACTGCACAATAGGAGGATGCCTTCACCGGTCGGCACACTGCTCTCGGATCGCTACCGCCTCGACGCACAGGTGGGGATCGGTGGCATGTCGACGGTGTACCGCGCGTTCGACACCGTGCTCGAGCGCCAGGTGGCGATCAAGCTCATGCACCGCGAGATCGCGGGCGACTCCGACCAGCTCGAGCGCTTCCGCCGCGAGGCGCGCGCCGTCGCGCAGCTCAACCACCCGCACATCGTCGGCGTCATCGACGCGGGCGAGGAGGGCGATCCGGACCATCCAACGCCCTACATCGTCTTCGAGTACGTCGAGGGCGAGACGCTCAAGCAGCGCATCCGCCGCAACACGCGCCTGTCGATCCCGGAGTCGATCGCCTACGCGATCGAGATCGCGCGCGCGCTCGGCGCGGCCCACGAGCGCCAGATCGTCCACCGCGACGTCAAGCCGCAGAACGTCCTCATCGACGAGGAGGGCGCCGCGAAGGTCACCGACTTCGGCATCGCCCGCACCTTGCATCAGGAGGGGCTGACCGCCGACGGCCGCGTGCTGGGCACGACGGACTACGTCTCGCCCGAGCAGGCGCTCGGCCGGGACGTCAGCGGCCAGACCGACCTCTACTCGCTCGGGATCGTGCTCTTCGAGATGCTCACCGGCGACGTGCCGTTCAAGGGCGAGAACCAGATCGCGGTCGCGATGAAGCACGTCCGCGAGGACCTGCCCGACGTCCAGCTGCGCCGTCCCGAGGTCTCCGCGGCGCTCGCCGCCGTGCTCGACCGGGCGACGGCGAAGGAGCTCGACCGCCGCTATCCGCACGCGCGGGCGATGATCGCCGACCTCGAGGACGTGCTCGCGACCGAGACGGCGCGCAGCGGCCACGTCACCGGCGAGGCGACGACCGTGCTGCGCAGCCTCCCCGAATCCACGCGCAAGCGCGTGCCGCTGCGCGTGCGCAGCTCCACGACGGCGCTGCTCGGCCTGCTCGTGCTGATCGTCGCCGGCGCCGCGCTGCTGGCCTATGGCGCAGCCCAGCGCACCGAGCGCGGCACCGGCGCGCGCGAGAACGTGGCACCGGCGGCTCCCGAGCTCGAGCCGGTGGCGCTCGGCCAGCGCGCCGCGTCGGACTACGACCCGCTCGGCGACGACCGGGAGCACACGCAGGACGCGAGCGCGGTCGTCGACGGCGACCCGCAGTCGACATGGTCGACCGAGACCTACGACGGCGGTCTGGCGGCGCAGAAGGCGGGCGTCGGGATCGTCATCGATGCGTCGCCCGGCGTCGCGGCGCGCCAGATCTGGATTCAGACGCCGTCGCCGGGATTCACCGCCGAGATCTACGTCGCCGAGTCGGACCTGCCGAGCAGCTTGCCGGATCCCGCCTGGACGAAGCTCTCGGGCCCGGCGGTCATCGGCAGCGACGAGAAGCTCGACCTCGACACGGCCGGCAACCGCTTCCGGCGCTACCTCGTCTGGATCACCAAGCTCGCCCCCGGCAAGGAGTCGGCCGAGATCTCCGAGATCCTCCTGTTCGAGTGATCGCCACAGCGCGCGGCGGAACGGCCGTGGGCCTCAGTAGCGGTAGCTACGCTCGTCGGCGTGGCGCTCGAGCCCCAGCGCGCACAGCCGCTCGACGAGCTCGGCGTAGCCCAGCCCGCTCGCCTCCCAGAGCTTGGCGTAGACGCTGGTCGGCGTGAAGCCGGGCATCGTGTTGAGCTCGTTGAGCAGCACCCGCTCGCCCTCGACGAAGAAGTCCGCACGGGCGAGACCAGAGCAGCCGAAGTGGGTGAACGCCGCGACCGCAGTCGCGCGCAGCTCGTCGCGCGCGGCGGGGGAGATCTCCGCCGGCACGCGCAGCCGCATGCCGCCGGGCTCGTACTTGGCCGCGAAGTCGTACCAGTCGGACTCGATGACGATCTCGCCCGGCTCGGACGCGGCGGCGGAGCGCGTCGAGCCGAGCACGGAGCACTCGACCTCGATGCCGCGGCTCATCGCCTCGACGATCACGCACGGGTCGTGCACGAACGCCGCGTCGAGCGCCCCGGCGAGCTCCTGCGCGGCGACGACCTTGGCGATGCCGACCGACGATCCCAGGCGTGCCGGCTTGACGAAGACCGGCAGCCCCAGCGCGGCGAGATCGGCGAGCACCGCGTCGCGCTCGTCGGCCCAACGCGCGGCACGGATCCCGGCGTAGGCGACCTGCGCGATGCCGGCACGCGCCATGAGCTCCTTGGCCACGACCTTGTCCAGGCACACGGCGGAGGCCAGCACGCCGGAGCCGACGTAGGGCACGTCGAGCAGCTCGAGCAGCCCCTGCACCGTGCCGTCCTCGCCGAAGGGACCGTGCAGCACCGGGAAGGCGACATCGGCGCCGAGCAGGCCGCGACCGGGCGACAGCGCGAGCTCCGTGCCGCCGTGGTGCCACGTGCCGTCGCGCTCGAGGCGCACCTCGAGGACCTCGTGGCCACCATCGCGCAGGCCTGCGGCCACGCTGTCGCCGCTCGCCAGCGAGACGTCGTGCTCCGAGGAGCGCCCGCCGCAGAGGACCGCGACGCGCATCGGCTGCCCCGCGGTCGCGCTCACTAGGGCGCCGGCGTGGGCGTCGTCGCCGAGGGGGCGGGAGGGCTCCTGGCCGGCGGGCGGGGCGGCGGATCGCTCGCGGGCTCGAAGCGCCCGACGCTGATCGTGACCGTCGAGCCGCGCTCGACCTTGCCGCCGTCCGGCGACGGCGACTGCTCGACCACGCGCCCGTCGCGGGATTCGGAGTCGACGACGACGTCCTCGGAGACGACCTCGAAGCCGGCGCCGGACAACGTCTTGGTCGCCGCGTTCTGCGACCGGCCGACGACATCCGGCACCTCGATCTGCGTCGGCTCGACGGCCACCGTCAATCGCACCGTCGCGCCGCGCTGCAGCCGGCCCCGCGGAGGATCCTGCGCGATGACGGTGCCGGGCTTGGCGTCGTCGTCCTCCTTCTCCTGCACCGACACCTCAAAGCCCTCGAGCATGTTGCGCGCCTGCTCGGTGGTCTTGCCGACGACGTTGGGCACCGGCAGCGTCTCCGGGCCGGTGGACACCTCGATCTCGACGACCTGACCGGCCCGCTGCAGGTCGCCGCCGTCGGGCGTCTGGGAGATGACCCGGTTGATCCTGACGGTGGCGGAGGCGGCCTTCGTCTCCCGGACCTGAAAACCGGCGGCCGTCAGCGTCCGGCGGGCCGTGATGCGGCCGTCGCCGACGACGTCCGGGACCGTGACGATCGATGGGCCCTCGGAGACCGTGATCGTGACGGTCGAGCCCTCGTCGGCAACGGTGCCGCCCTCCGGGTCCTGCCCGATGACGGTGTTGCGTGGCTTGTCGGAGTTGTCACGCACGGCCTCGACCTCGAAGCCCTCGCTCTGCAGCCGGTTGGTGGCGACCGAGATCGAGCTGCCGACGACCGGGGGCACCGCCACGCGATCGGGCGATAGGACGGACACGAGCAGCAGGACGAGCCCGAGCAGCGCCAGCGCGCCGAGCAGGATCCAGGGCCAGCG
>DASYVZ010000348.1:0-5269 GCA_035936515.1 Solirubrobacteraceae bacterium
CGACAGTAGCACTCGCCTTGCGGATCGAGTCTTCGCCACGCCACGCCGACAGACGGTGCCTCAGCCCCGCCTGCTCTCGGTACGGCCGGCAGTCGGCAGCAGTTCCAACGCGCAGCGCTGCTCCTCGCGGTTTGGGCGCTCGAAAGGTGCGCTCGCGGAATCTTCTGGCGACGACGACTGGCCGACGGCGACGTCGCGAAGGTCGCCGTTCAACGGTGGGGCGAACTTCGGACCGGGGAGTCAGTTGGGTCGTCGTGTGAGAGCCTGCCGCGGCGTCTCGCCTCCCGGGCCGGCGGCTCCCGCGCGCAGCGCCGGAAGGCGAGGTTGGGCGAGGCGCTCCGCGGTGCGGGTGATCGCGGGGCGAACAGACGTCGGTCTGGACGCTCCGATTCGCGCGTGGGTCCGTTCCGTTTTTCTTTGAGCATGCGTCTCGACTCGCGTTTGCTTCTGGACCCAGCGCGCTCTCTTCCTGATCGGCGCGGACGGGAACGCGACATGTCGCAGACGGTAAGTGCCGCTTCGGGCGGCGTCGTAAGCTCGGCGACCGGGTCGGGGCACATCACCAGCGGTGGCCAGAGCAGGACGTTCGCGTTCAGCGCCGCGAGCGCGCCGACGGGACGGTCAAGGGCCAGGCGCAGGTCGTCAGCCGCGCCCTCGACGTAGTCGTCCACATGAAGATCGACTGTCTGCGCGTAATTGGGAACGTCGCTCACATGAGCGGCACCATCACGCGGTCGAGCAACCCGGCGGAGGCGCCGCTGGGCGAGATGCGTCGCTTCGTCGTGATGGACAACGGAGAAGGCTCCGACAGCCCGCGCGACCAGATCAGCACGATTCCCCTGAACCCGAGCGGCGAGACCTGCGAGAACTCAACGTTGCTGCCGAACAGGCCGGTCGAGCGAGGCAACGTGCAGGTGCGCTGAGCCGACAACGATGCCGCTGCTGCTCGGGGGCGAGCGCGCAGCGGTATGTGGCTGATGGCTCGACTTCGGCCCGTGTCCGCTGGGGTTACGATTTCGCGCGTTACCGCGGATGAGGGGTGATGCGGCGGTGCGCCCTGCGATACGGCTTTCGGAGCTGCTTGCGGCGGTGTCGTTGATGACGGATCTGGGGACGGGGCTGGGCTTCGAGAAGGGGCTGCAGACGTGCGTCGTCGCGTGTGCGTTTGGGCGCGCGCTTGGTCTCGATGACGATGCGTGTCGAACGATCCATCACACGGCGCTGCTGCGGGCGGTCGGTTGCACGGCGAGCGCACCCGAGAATGCGGCGATGTTCGGCGATGACGTGGCCTTCCAGGCGGCGTTCAAGACGCTTGATCCGGGGGATCCTGACGTGTTTGCGGGGCAGCTCGAGGCGTTTGGGTCGTGGGCCGGGCGCGAGCGACAGCCGGCGCTCGCAGCGCGGTTCGTCGAGGTCGCGCCCACCGCCGGGCCGCTCGCGGTGCAGATGAACTGCGAGGTCAGCGCTGCGCTTGGCACCCGGCTTGGTCTGGCGCCTGCCGCGATTGCGGCGCTGGATGAGATCCATGAGCGCTGGGACGGCCTCGGGCTGCCTGCCGGGATCGAGGGCGACGCGCTCTCCCTGCCGGTGCGCGTGGTGCATGTCGCCGAGCAGGCGGTTCTGGCATGCGCGGCCGGGGGAGTCGCGGCCGCGCAGGCAGAGGTACGGCGCCGCGCGGGCGGTCACCTGGACCCCGAGCTCTGCAGGCGGTTCGTCGAGCATGCCGAGGAGGTGCTCGAGCCGCTCAGCGCTGCGGACATGCTGACCGCCGTGGCGGAGGCTGAGCCGCGGCCGACGGCGACGCTGCCCGCCGACCACCTCAACCGTGTCTGTATCGCCTTTGCGGCGTTCGCGGACCTCAAGGGCACGCATCTGGTCGGCCACTCGACGCGCGTCGCCCACCTCGCCGGCGCCGCCGCCGGTCTGCTCGGGATGGATGAACCATCGCGCGAGTCGCTGCGGACGGCCGCCCTCGTGCATGACCTCGGGCGAGCGGCGGTATCGAGCGCGATCTGGGACCGGCCGGCGGCTCTTGGCCCAGCCGACCGCGAACGGGTTCGCCTGCATCCCTACTGGACCGGGCGCGTCCTGGCGCACTGTCCGGCGCTGGCGCCACTCGAGGTGGTCGCGGCGGCACATCACGAGCGCATCGACGGAAGCGGGTACCCTCGCGGCGCGCGCGGCGGCGAGCTGAGCCTGAGCGCGCGCGTGCTCGCCGCCGCCGACGCCTTTTCGGCGATGACGGAGGACCGCCCGCACCGGCCCGCCCGCGACCGTGAGGAGGCGGCGCGCATCCTCCTCGAAGATGCGACGAGTGGCCGGCAGGACCCGGAGGCTGCTGCCGCGGTGATCGAGGCCGCCGGTCTTCCCCGTCCCCGTGCGGCGTGGCCATGCGATCTGACCGATCGCGAGGTGGAAGTCCTCCGGCTCGCGGCGCGCGGCGCGAAGAACCAGGAGATCGCCAGCGCTCTCGTCGTCTCGCCGCGAACGGTGCAGCACCACCTGGCGAGCATCTACGACAAGACCGGCCGCCGCACGCGAGCGGGAGCGGCCGTCTTCGCGATCGAGCACAACCTGATCGCCGCCGGCGCACAATAGGCCAAATGGCCGATGCCGGCGGGTCTGTCGCGCAGCGAGCATTGCCTCCTGCATACCGGCGATCGAGACGAGGAAGCAGATGCACGCACCAGCCGCTCACATCACCCGCTCCGACCAGTCCGCCGATGAGTCGCTGTTCGCGATTCCCGACATCGTGTCGACGGAGTCGGGCGACGGAAGCGTGGTCATGGCGTCACGAACCCGCTTGGCTGCGTTCGAGAACAGCGTCGGTGAAATGCTACGCCGCTGGGCGGCCCGGACACCGCAGCGCGTCCTGTTCGGCGAGCGCGACGCGACCGGCGGATGGCGGGAGGTCACGTACGCCGAGGCGCGCCTCGCCGCGGACGCGATCGCGCAAGCACTGCTCGACCGCGGGCTGGGGCCGACGCGCCCGGTCATGGTCCTCTCCGGCAATGGCGTTCACCACGCGCTGCTGACGCTCCGCTGTCTGACCGCCGGCGTCCCGATCGTCTCGGTGTCCCCGGCGTACTCGCTGCAGAGCAACGACTTCGCGAAGCTGCGCCAGGTCGCTGCCATCGCGCGACCCCGCCTCGTGTACGTGTCCGACGCCACCGCGTTCGGATCGGCTCTGCAGGCGCTCGGCGGCGACGTCGAGATCGCCGCCGGCGCTGCTGCGCCAGGGATACTGGCGACGCCGTTCAGCGACCTGTTGAGGACCGCTCCGCAGGCCGCTGTCGAGCGCGCATTTGCCGCCGTCGGCCCCGACACGGTGGCAAAGGTGCTGTTCACCTCCGGCTCCACCGGATCACCGAAGGGCGTCGTCACGACACACCGGATGCTCTGCGCCGATCAACAGGCGCTCGCGCAGGTGTGGCCGTTTTGCGCCGCTACGCCGCCGATCCTCGTCGACTGGCTGCCCTGGAGTCATACCTTCGGCGGCAGCCACAACTTCAACCTGGTGCTCAAGCACGGCGGCTCGCTGTACATCGACCAGGGGCGTCCGCTGCCCGGGCTGCTCGACGTGACGCTCGCCAACCTGCGCGAGATCTCCCCCACGATCTACTTCAACGTGCCCGCCGGATACGCCGCGCTCGTGCCCGCTCTGGAGGCCGACGACGACCTGGCGCGCGCCTTCTTCGCCCGCCTGCAGCTCATCTTCTACGCCGGCGCGGCGCTGCAGCCAGACGTCTGGGCGCGTCTGCGCGAGCTGTCGCTGCGCACCACTGGGCGGGCCGTGGCGATGACCACCTCCTGGGGCGCAACCGAAACCGCCCCCGCCGTCACAACAGCCCACTTCGCGCTGGACGGCCCCGGCAACATCGGCGTGCCGCTTCCCGGAATGCAACTCAAGCTCGCTCCCGTCGGCGCGAAGCTCGAGCTGCGCGTCAAGGGCCCGAACGTCACGCCCGGCTACCTGGGGGAGCCCGAGCTGACCGCGGCCGCGTTCGACGACGACGGCTTCTATCGCACGGGCGACGCGGCGACGCTGGTTGACCCCGACGACCCGGGCGCCGGCGTCCGCTTCGGCGGACGGATCGCCGAGGAGTTCAAGCTCGCAACCGGAACCTGGGTCAGCACCGGCGGGCTGCGACTGGCCGTGCTCGCCGCCACCGACGGGCTGATCCAAGACGCCGTCGTCTGCGGCCACGACCGGGAGGCGGTCGGGCTGCTGGCCTGGATCAACCCGGCCGCCGCTCAGCGCGCGCTCGGCGCAAATGCCTCCGCGACCGAGATCGCGCAGCGCCTGCGGCAGAGCCTCGCCGCCCACAACGCCATGCATCCGGCGTCCTCGACGTGCATCCGACGGCTGCTGATCCTCACCGAGCCACCGTCGATCGACGCCGGCGAGATCACCGACAAGGGCTACGTCAACCAGCGAGCGGTCCTCGACCGCCGCGCCGAGTCGGTCGCGGAGCTCTACGCCGAGCCACCGGGGCCCGCCGTCATCGAGATTCCCGTTCCCCGCCAGACCGTCGACCGCTCTCGCTCCGGCGAGCCGCTCTCGACTTCGTGAACACACGATCTTTCCGAGGTGAGCAACGATGGACAGCAACATCCGCATCTACGTAAGTGACCCGGACGAGGCGGTCTGCCGGCTCGCCCAGCTCGACAGCCGACGGCCGCCCGCCTCGCAGGTCCTGCTCGCGGAGGTCGACGGGCAGCCGCGCGCGGCGAAGCCGCTCGACGGCGGTCCCGCCTTCGCCGATCCCTTCCACCGCACCAGCGAACTGGTCTCACTGCTCGAGCTTCGCGTCGCCCAACTGCGACCCGCGCGCGAGCGCCAGGGTCGACTGCTCGCGATCTTCGATCGCGGGCATCGCTTCGCACAAGGTGCTCTGTGAGAGATCGACGAGTCCCTGGATGGCCGAGGTGCGAGCACGTGCCGCCTCTTACCAGTACTCGGTGTCGGACCCGGAGATCGTCGCGCAGACTGCTCGAGCGCCGCGCGGTCGAGATCCCGATCCCGACGCGCTACTTCCACGAGGCCTCGTCGGTGTCGTTTGGCTCGAGCGTCGCCTACGGGCTCAGGACGCTGCTCGTGCTCGTGCGCGTCCGCAACGAGTGTGGTCGGGCGCTGGGCGAAGCTCGAGGCGCCGATCCGATCGCTACGCCCTCACGACGAGGGGATCGCCCGCGCGGCGGCGCCTCGGCAGCCCGGGGCGGCGTAGAGCTCCCAGCGCGACGTGCGGGCGACGCGGCGAAAGCGCTC
>DASYVZ010000349.1:0-5823 GCA_035936515.1 Solirubrobacteraceae bacterium
CCGCTGGGCGGCAACGCGACCCGCCTCGGTGCGCTGGCGGCGGGACCCGTCGCGCTCGGCGCACTGCTGGGCCGGCGCAACCCCGTGCTGCTCGCGGCGCTCGCGCTCCCGCTCGCCTACTGGTCGCTGTATCCCGCGGCGCGCGACGTGGCCCGCGCGAGCGGCGACGCGTCGGTGAACGCCTCCTACCACGCGCCGCTGGTGGAGTTCCTGCGATCACGGGCCGCCACGGGCCACTTCCGCGTGGAGATCCCGTTCACGGAGAACCACTGGGAGGCGCGCCACGTCGCGGGCGGACGGCATCGGATCCCGCTCGCGCGCGGTTGGGAGCGCCAGCTCGACCGCCGCTTCGGCGCGCTGTTCTACGACGGCAGCCTGGCTGCCGGCACCTACCGGACCTGGCTCGACGAGCGCGCCGTCTCCTACGTCGCGGTGCCCGACGTCGCGCTCGACGCCGCCGGGCGTGACGAGGCGCGGCTCGTCGCCGCCGGCCTGCCGTACCTGCGCACGGTCTGGCGCGACGAGCACTGGCGCGTCTACGCGGTCGCCCGCCCGGCCCCGCTTGCGCAGCCGATCGAACCGAGCACCGGTGCCCGCGCCACGGCGACGTTGAGCGACACCGGCGTCACCGTTCGCGCAACCCGCGCCGGCCCCGTCCTCGTGCGCGTGCACTTCACGCGCTGGTGGCGCGTGACCGGCGGGCGCGGCTGCGTCAGCAAGGCGCCGGGCGGGATGACGCAGGTCTCGTTCGCCGCGGCGGGGACGATCCGCCTGCAAGCGCGGCTGGTGGGCGACTCCTGCCGGCGCTGACGCGGCATGGCGCCCCGGCACTCGCGCCTGTGCGCGTGGGAGCTTCCGGAGCGCGCCCTGATCTTCCCTAACATGCGCTTGTCGCCATGCCCGCCCGCCTCCGCACGTTCCTGGCGCGCCTGTTGCCGAACGGCCCGCTCGACGTCGTGCGTCAGGTGGTCCTCTTCGTCGGCGCCTTCCAGCTCTACCGCCTCACGCGCGGCGTCGTCGACAACCCCGAAGCGGCGACGACGGCCTTCTCCAACGCGCGTGGGCTGATCCACTTCGAGCAGGCGCTGAACATCTTCATCGAGCCGTCGCTGCAGGCGTTCGCCGCGGGACAGCAATGGGTGCTCGACGGGGCGTCGTGGATGTACGTCAACTCGCAGACGTCGATCACGCTCGGCGCTCTCACGTGGCTGTACATCTTCCGCAACGAGAGCTTCTACTTCGTGCGCAACATGTTCCTCGTCGCGTTCGGCGTCGCGCTGATCGGCTACGCCGTCTTCCCGACCGCACCCCCGCGGTTCTTTCCGGAGTGGGGCTTCTTCGATGCGGTCTCGGATTTCACCGGCGTCCCGCAGGACAGCGTTACGATCAATGAGCTGTTCAATCCCTACGCGGCGGTGCCGTCGATGCACGTCGCCTTCGCGCTCATGATCAGCATCCCGCTCGCGCGGCTCGTAAAGTGGCGCTCGCTGAGGGTCTTCTGGTACCTGTATCCGCTGCTCGTCGTCTTCGTGATCGTCGTCACCGCCAACCACTTCATCGCCGACGCCGTGCTGGGCGCGGCAGCGGCCGGCGTCGGCGGGCTCGCGGCGCGGGCGATGGCGCGGGCGCGACCGCACGTGTGGTGCTTCGTGCCCGCCCAGGCGCAGGTGCAACCGGTGCGCGCGACGGCGGCGCCTTGATGGCGGGCGACATCCGAACGCCCTCGCCGCCGATCCATCCCGAGCCCCCGAAGCAGCCGCGGCGACCGCGCCCGCGGTCCCGCGCCGAGCGCCTCGAGCTGCTGCGCGACCGGCTGATCGCGTCGCGCCTGACGCCCAACCAGATCTCGATGGCGGGCTTCACGCTCAACGTCGTCGCGGCGGTGCTCGTCTGGCAGCACGAGTTCTTCATCGGCGGCGTCGTCTTCATCATCGGGTCGATCTGCGACACGCTCGACGGCGGCTACTCGCGCATGTCGGGGAAGGGGACGCCGTTCGGCGCCTTCCTGGACTCGACGCTCGACCGGATCGTCGAGGGCATCGTGCTGACGGCGGTCGCAGTGACGTTCGCCCAGCGCAGCGACGAGCTGGCGGTCGCGGCCGTCGTCGTGGCCGTCATGGCGTCGCTGGTGGTCTCCTACACGCGCGCCCGCGCCGAGGCGCTGGGGGTCGAGTGCAAGGTGGGGATCGCCGACCGCCTCGTGCGCGTCGTGGTCATCGCCGCCGGCCTCGTGCTCGCCGATCTCGGGGCCCTCGAGCCGGCCGTGTACGTGCTCGCCGCCCTGACGAGCATCACCGTCGTGCAACGCATCCTGCACGTCAAGCGCAAGCTGACGCCGGCAGCCTCTCTGTAACGAGCGTTCCGCCGCGGGGTTCTAGACCCGGCGGATGCTCTGACAACAAAGGAAACCACCCCGACATGACACCCAGCAACGGCCACGGCAACGGCGCCGCCCACACCAACGGCACCGCGCGCTACCAGCAGGAGAAGGTCCGCGTCGCGATCGTCGGCGTCGGCAACTGCGCGAATGCCTTCGTGCAGGGTGTCGAGTACTACAAGAACGCCGACGCGACGCTCGACGTGCCCGGCCTCATGCACGTCGACCTCGGCGGCTACCACATCTCCGACGTCGAGTTCACCGCCGCCTTCGACATCGACGCCGCCAAGGTCGGCAAGGACCTCGGCGAGGCGATCTGGGCCGGCCAGAACAACACGATCAAGTTCGCGGAGGTGCCGCCGAAGCTCGGCGTGCAGGTCCACCGCGGCATGACGCACGACGGCCTGGGCAAGTACCTCAAGGAGAAGATCGAGAAGGCGCCGGGCGAGACCGCCGACATCGTCCAGATCCTCAAGGACACCCACACCGACGTCGTCGTCTCCTACCTGCCGGTCGGCTCCGAGCAGGCGACGAAGTGGTACGTCGAGCAGGTCCTCGAGGCCGGCTGCGGCTTCGTGAACTGCATCCCGGTGTTCATCGCTCGCGAGGAGTACTGGCACAAGCGCTTCAAGAAGGCCGGCCTGCCCATCGTCGGCGACGACATCAAGTCCCAGGTCGGCGCGACGATCGTGCACCGCAACCTCGCGCGGCTGTTCCACGACCGCGGCGTGAAGCTCATGCGCACCTCGCAGCTCAACGTGGGCGGCAACATGGACTTCTACAACATGCTCGAGCGCGAACGCCTGGAGTCCAAGAAGATCTCCAAGACCAACGCCGTGACGTCGATCATGGGCCACGAGCTTCCGGCCGGCGACGTCCACGTCGGCCCGTCGGACTACGTGCCGTGGCTGACGGACCGCAAGTGGGCGCACATCCGCCTCGAGGGCCAGGCGTTCGGCGACGTGCCCCTGACCGCCGAGCTGAAGCTCGAGGTCTGGGACTCCCCCAACTCCGCGGGGATCGTCATCGACGCCGTGCGCTGCTGCAAGCTGGCGCTCAACCATGGCATCTCGGGGCAGCTCGACGGGCCGTCCTCGTACCTCATGAAGTCGCCGCACAACCAGCGCCCCGACGACGAGGCGCGCGAGCACACCGAGCAGTTCATCGCCGACTACGCGCGCCGGCCGGCCGCCGAGCCCGCGGGAGCGCCGGCGACGACCGAGCAGGCGACGACGACCTAGCACTCGGGGTTTGGCGGATCGCCCCGCCGTGCATACCGCGAGCATCCCTCCGGGACGCCCGTCCCGGGGCACCGTGAACCCGCGCTCGCGCCTCACGGCGCAGCGTAGGATCTTGGCATGAGCACCGAAGACGTCACGACCACCAGCCCAGGACCCGCCACGCCGCCGGCCGCCGAGGCGCCCGCCCGGACGATCGCGACGCTCGTTCTCGAGGCCGCCGCGCAGTACAGCGGCGTCGCGATGAGCTCGCCCGACGGCGGGGACTGGAAGCGCACCTCCTATCCGCAGCTCGGTGCCGACGTGCGGGCGATCGCGAAGGGCCTCATCGCGCTCGGCGTCCAAGCCGGCGACCGCGTGGCGATCCTCTCCAACACGCGCGCGGAGTGGACGCTCGCCGACTTCGGCGCGATGTGCGCGGGGGCCGTCGTCGTTCCCGTCTACCAGACGAACTCGCCCGAGGAGTGCGAGTACGTCCTGGACCACAGCGGCGCGATGACGCTGTTCTGCGAGGACGACGGACAGCTGGCCAAGCTCGCGGAGATCCGCGACGCGCTGCCGGCGCTCAAGCACGTCTTGCGCTTCGAGGGCGAGGGCGGCGACGCGATGACGCTCGATGGGCTGCGCGCCGCCGGCGCCGACGTGTCGGACGCCGATCTCGACGCGCGCGTGGCGTCGATCAGCTCCGACGACCTCGCGACGATCGTCTACACCTCGGGCACGACCGGGGCGCCGAAGGGCTGCATGCTCACGCACGGCAACCTGCGGGCGGACATCGACGGCGTCCACCCGCGCGTGGGCTTCGCCGCCGGCGAAGACGTGGTCTACGTGTTCCTGCCGCTCGCCCACGTGCTGACGCGGATCGTGCAGCTCGTGGCCGTCGACGCCGGCGCCGAGATGGCGTACTGGCGCCGCGACCCGAAGAAGATCGTCGACGACGTGCAGCTCATCAAGCCGATGCACCTGCCGTCGGTGCCGCGCATCTTCGAGAAGATCCACACCGCGGCGACGGCCAAGGCCAACGAGGCCGGCGGCGCGAAGGCGAAGATCTTCCACTGGGCGATCGGCGTCGGCCGCCAGGTGCGCCGCCGCGAGGATTACGGCGGTCATCCGGGGCTGGTGCTCAAGGCGCAGCACGCGCTCGCCGACAAGCTCGTCCTGCACAAGATCCGCGATCTCTTCGGCGGGCGCATGAAGCTCGCGCTGTCGGGCGCGGCCCCGATCGACATTGAGATCCTCGAGTTCTTCCGCGCCGCCGGCATCTGGGTGCTGGAGGGCTACGGCATGACCGAGACGTGCGCGGTCGAGACGCTCAACACGATCGACGAGCACCGCTTCGGCACGGTCGGCAAGCCGCTGCCGGGCGTCTGCGAGGTCAAGATCGCCGACGACAGCGAGGTGCTCATGCGCGGCCCGAACATCTTCAAGGGCTACTACAACGACCCGGAGGCGACGGCTGAGACCATCGATTCCGACGGCTGGCTGCACTCCGGCGACCTCGGTGAGCTCGATGCCGACGGCTACCTCTCGATCACCGGCCGCAAGAAGGACCTCATCATCACGTCGAGCGGCAAGAACGTCTCGCCCTCGAACATCGAGAACGCGCTCAAGCTCTGTCGCTGGATCTCGCAGGCGGTCGTCTTCGGCGACCGCCGCCCGTATCTCACGGCGCTGCTGACGATCGATCCCGACGAGGCGGGTGCCCTGGCCGAGAAGGTCGGCGCCGCGTCAGCCGTCCCGGCCGACCTGGCCAAGGAGCCCGCTGTCCGCGCGGAGCTGCAGAGCGCGGTCGACGAGGCCAACCGGAAGTTCGCCCGCATCGAGCAGGTCAAGAAGTTCACGATCCTCGAGCGCGACCTGTCCCAGGAGGAGGACGAGCTCACGCCGACGCTGAAGGTCAAGCGCAACGTCGTCTACGAGAACTACAAGGACGAGTTCGCCGCCCTCTACGACGGCGGCTGAGCCGCGCGGCGGCCACGGCCCCGGCCGGCGTGGCGCCGGCGCGGCCCACCCGGCTCGTATGCTGAAGGCGTGCTGGAGGCCCCCCTCGCGATCGCCCACGTGACGCCCTATCCGTGGGGCGCCGGGCGCCACGAGATCACGACCTACGTCGAGCGCACGACCGCCGAGCTGGCGGCGCGCGGGCATCAGGTGCTGATCGTGGCGCCGTCGCGGTCCACCGAGGCGGTGCGCGAGACGCGCCACGCC
>DASYVZ010000350.1:0-1948 GCA_035936515.1 Solirubrobacteraceae bacterium
GCCTCGCCCCGCCCGACGCGCTCGCCGCTGCGCTCGCCGCGGATCGCCACGAGCGGCAGGCCACTGGTGGCGCTTCCGGGCAACAGCGTGCCGTCGGCGGCGACCGCCGTCAGGCCGCCCCCGGCGTGCACCGCGGCCACCGGCTCGTAGGCGTTGACGATGATCCGCAGGCCGTGCGGAAAGTCTCGTTCGGTGCGCAGGCTGCGCACGACGGGATAGGCGCCGACGGCGCTGAGCAACGCGTTCTCGCGCACGTGAAGGGTCGTCATGTCCCTTCCCGCCGACTCGAGCGCGCGCTTGATCTCGGTGGACTGCGAGCCGCCGATGCCGGTCACGAAGACCTGCTCCACGCGCACGAGCGAGCTGTTGCGAAGCGACAACGCGAGCGGCGTGAGCACCGCGAGCAGCGCGGCGATGCCAAGGACCACGCGCGTTCGGCGACGGGCGGACAGGGCCATCGCTCGAGTGTTCGCCATGCGCTGGGCGGACCCTGCCTCGGCGACCCACTACCGTCGTCGCGCATGTCCGCGCCGCCCCTCTCCGAGCTGACCTCGCTGCGCCTGGGCGGGCCGCCCCGCCGGCTGATCGCGATCGCCGGCGACGACGCGCTGGTGGATGCCGTTCGCGCCGCCGACGAGGCCGGCGACCCGCTGCTGCTGCTCGCGGGCGGCAGCAACGTGGTTGTCGCCGACGCGGGCTTCGATGGGACGGTGGTGCAGGTGGCGACGCGCGGCGTCGAAGCCATACGGATGGGAGACGGGCGCATCCGCCTGAACGTCGCCGCCGGCGAGAACTGGGATGCGCTCGTGGCGACCTGCGTCGCCGACCGGCTGACGGGGATCGAGGCGCTCTCCGGCATCCCCGGCAGCGTCGGCGGCACACCGATCCAGAACGTCGGCGCCTACGGCCAGGAGGTGGCCGACGTAATCGTCGCCGTGCGCGCGCTGGACCGTGTCAGCGGCGAGCTGCACGACCTGGACACCGAGGAGTGCCTGTTCGACTACCGCTCAAGCATCTTCAAGCGCGACCCCAGCCGCTGGGTCGTCGTGCGCGTGAGCTTCGCGCTGGAGCCGACAGGGGTCTCGGAGCCGATCCGCTACGCCGAGCTCGCCGCACGGCTCGGCGTCGAGGTGGGCGCCTCGGCGCCCGTCGCCGACGTGCGCGAGGCGGTGCTCGCGCTGCGCCGCGGAAAGGGCATGGTGCTCGATCCCGCCGATCCCGACACCGTCAGCGCCGGGTCGTTCTTCACGAACCCGATCCTCCGCGCGCGCGACTTCGAGTCCTTCGTGCAGCGTGTCGCGCAGCGACTCGGGGCCGAGGCGAAGCCGCCGGCGTGGCCGGTGGAGCCGCGCGCCGTGAAGACCTCGGCCGCCTGGCTCATCGAGCGCGCCGGCTTCCAGCGCGGCTACGGCAATCCCGCCGGCATCGCGATCTCGTCGAAGCACACGCTTGCCCTGACGAACCGCGGCGGCGGGACGACGACGGAGCTTGTCGCGCTCGCGCGCGAGATCGCGGCGGGGGTGCGCGAGGCGTTCGGCGTCGAGCTCAGGCCCGAGCCGGTGTTCGTCGGGCACAGCTGGTAGGCCGGCGCTCGGGCGGCTGATCGCGCCACGTCGCCGAGGAGAACGGCATCGATCAAGGGACGCTTTCACCGGCGCCGCAGGCGCGTCAGCGCCCTGCCGAGCCTCGCACCAACCGCCGCCCGAGCTCGTCGACATCCCCCGCGCCCATCACGAGGCATACGTCCCCGGGCGCCAGCAGCCCGTCGAGCACCCGCTGCGCGTCGTCGAACCCCGGCGCCCAGGCCACCGGCCGCCCGCGCGCCGCGTCGGCGGCGGCCTCGGCGACGAGCAATCCGCTGACGCCGGGGAAGTCCTCGGCGCGCTCGCGCGACGGGTAGACGTCGAGCACGACGGCGGCGTCGGCCTGCGCGAGCGCCGCGCCGAAC
>DASYVZ010000351.1:0-1844 GCA_035936515.1 Solirubrobacteraceae bacterium
GTGATCTCCGGCGCCGACGTCCAGCGGCTGACGGACATCCTGTCGGGGCGCACGCCGCAGGAGTAATGGCGCACCACTGCCCCGAATGCGGGTTCCTCAACGCCGAGGGGGCCAACTACTGCCAGAAGTGCGGGGCGTTCATCGGCGTGCCCGAGGCGCCGCCGAGCGATACCGTCACCGCGACCTACCGCGTCGATGAGACCGGCGAGCTCATCCCCATCGAGCTGGAGGATGTGGTCGCCCACGGCGCGGCGCTCGTCATCCGCGCCGGCGGCGGTCGCGTGGGCGAGAGCTTCCCGCTCGAGGGGGAGCGGATGCTGATCGGCCGGCGCCCCGACAGCGCCATCTTCCTCGACGACGTGACGGTCTCGCGCGACCACGCGCTGATCGTGCGCCGCGGCGGCGACTGGCATCTCGACGACCTCGGCTCGCTGAACGGCACGTACGTCAACCGCCACCGGATCGAGACCCACCGTCTCGAGGACGGCGACGAGCTGCAGGTCGGCAAGTACAAGCTCACGTTCCTCTCGCGCTGATGGCCACGACGAACCAGACCGACAGCCAATCCGCTCCCACGACTCCGCCCGGTCCGTCGGGTGCGTCCGATCCGTCGGTCGACGAGAGCCGCCCGCAGAAGGGGATGACGATCGGCGTCGTCTGCAAGGGGCTGGCCCAGGAGTTCCCGGACATCTCGATCTCGAAGATCCGCTACCTCGAGGATCAGAAGCTGCTCAACCCGCGCCGCACGGCGGGCGGCTACCGCCTCTACTCGCCGTCGGACATGGTCCGCCTGCGCACGATCCTGCGCCTGCAGCGCGACGAGTTCCTGCCGCTGCGCGTCATCCGCCAGGAGCTCGCCTCCGGGCGCGCGAGCGACGCCGACGACAAGGTCGCCACGCCCGAGGCCAGCCAGTCGGCGGTTGCCAGCAAGCGCAAGCGGCGCGCGAGCGTGTCCGTCACCGACGGCGGCGCCATGTACGCCCTGGAGGACGTGCTCGAGGAGACCCGCGCCGATCCGGCGCTCGTGCGCGAGCTGGAGGACTACGGTGTCATCAAGAGCGAGCTGCGCGGTGGCAAGCACTACTACGACGAGACGGAGCGCGAGATCATCGGCGCCGTCACGGAACTGGCGCGCTACGGCGTCGGCGGGCGCAACCTGCGCGTCTTTCGCTCCTCTGCCGACCGCGAGGCCGCGCTGCTGCAGCAGATCCTCGCGCCGGCGCTGCGCTCGCGCAACCCCGAGCGCCGCAAGGAGGCGCTCGAGGCGCTCGAGAACCTCGCGGCCGTCGCGACGCACCTCAAGCACCTGCTGCTGATCCGGGACCTGCGCAAGATCGCCGGGTAGCGGGCGATGAGATGACGTCCGACGGCTCTCTGGCGAGCCTGATTCGGTCGATCCCCGACTTCCCGAAGCCGGGGATCGTCTTTCGCGACATCACACCGCTGCTGGCGGACCCAGGGGGCCTCGATGCCGCGGTCAACGCGCTCACCGAACTGACGCGGGACCTGCGGCCCGACCTCGTCATCGGCGCCGAGGCGCGGGGCTTTCTGTTCGGTCCCGCGCTGGCCCGTGAGCTCGGTGCGGGGTTCGCGCTCGCGCGCAAGCCCGGCTCGCTGCCGTACAAGACGATCAGCCACGAGTACGCGCTGGAGTATGCGCGCAGCGTGCTGGAGGTCCACGAGGACGCGATTGCGCCGGGGATGCGGGTGCTCGTCCACGACGACCTGCTGGCGACGGGCGGCACCGCGAAGGCCCTGTGCTCGCTCGTCGAGGACCTCGGCGGCGAGGTGGTGGGCTGCGCCTTTCTCATCGAGCTCGCGTTCCTGCCCGGACGTGCGGCGCT
>DASYVZ010000352.1:0-4012 GCA_035936515.1 Solirubrobacteraceae bacterium
GCGCAGACGGGTGCGGGCTGCGCGGGCGCCGCGCGCGTGCAGGCGCAGCAGCTCGACGAGCTCGGCCGTGGGGGCGAAGGGGTCGGCGGCGACGCTGCCGTCGTGCAGGTCGAGTGCGGCGCGGACGGCACCGTCGACCTCCGCGATCAGCGCCGGGCCGCTGAGCGGCTCGCGGCTGTCGAGGACCGCGAGGTCGTCCAAGGCGCGGGCGTCGCAGTCGGTGGAGCGCCGTATGACGATCGCGCCGGCGCTCGGTCGGGTGCTCATGGGTGGGCTCCTTCGGGGTTGCGCTGGGCTGACGCGATCTACCTTTGCAGCGTACTGTCATCAGCACAAATGACATTTGCAGGCGTTGTAGATAAGCTGCGCTAATGCTCGACGTGAAGCGGTTGAGGGTCCTTCGCGAGGTCTCGATGCGAGGTTCGTTCTCGGCCGCGGCCGAGGCGCTCGCCTATACGCAGTCGGCGGTCTCCCAGCAGATCGCCGCCCTGGAGCGCGAGGCGGGCGCGGTGCTCGTGGAGCGCCGCGCACGCGGCGTGCACCTGACCGACGCCGGCCGGGCGCTCGTCGCCCACGCCGACGTGATTCTCGCGCGCCTGGCCGATGCCGAGGCCGAGCTCGAGGCGATCGCCGGCATGCGCGGCGGGCGGCTGCGGCTGGTCTCGTTCCCGACGGCGGGGGCGACGATCGCGCCGCTGGCGATCGCGCGCTTTCGCGAGCGCCATCCTGGGGTGGAGGTGACGCTCGCGCCGCGTGAGCCCGACGAGGGCCTGGAGTGCCTCAAGGCGGGGGAGTGCGACATCGCGCTGACGGTGGAGGCCGGCTGCTCACCGATCGCCGATCCCGCGATCGAGCGCCACGGGCTGCTCGACGACCCGATGTACCTCTGCGTGTCGGCGGGGCATCGCGTAGCCAAGCGCGCGCGGGTCCGCCTGGCCGATCTCGCGGAGGAGTCGTGGATCCTCGGCACCACCGGCCGGTGCCCGGACGGGGTCGTGCTCGAGCGCGCCTGTCACGCCGCCGGGTTCGAGCCCCGCGTCGCCTTTCAGTCCGACGACTACAACGCGATCCAGGGCTTCGTCGCCGCAGGCGTCGGCGTCTGCCTCATCCCCGACCTCGCGCTCGTGGCCGCGCGCGACGACGTCGTCATCCGCTGCCTGGAGGGCCGCCCGCCGGTGCGTCACGTGCTGGCGGCGACGCTGGCCGGAGGCTATGTCTCGCCGGCGGCCGCCGCGATGCTGGAGATCCTCCGCGAGGTCGCAGCGGAGTGGGCGGCGCAGCAGGGGTCGCTGGCGCAGGCGAGCTGAGCACGCCGGCGGTGACCCGGCCGTTGACGTCGTTGCGAACAGGAGTGATCCAACCGCCGGCGGCGCGCGAAATGGACAAGCAACGGACGCCGAGCCCCTGGCGCTCCGCACGCAGCCCGCGCGGCCGCCCCTCCCCTCCCCTGCGGGGTGGCCGCGCGACTGCCTCCGATCGGCGTCACAGCGCAGCCGTAAAACGGCGGAAGCCCCGCAGATGCGGGGCTTCCGTTCATGCGCCGAAGAGGACTCGAACCTCCACGGGGGAATCCCCCCACAAGGCCCTCAACCTTGCGCGTCTACCAATTCCGCCACCGGCGCAGGGCGAGGGTCAGTATAGGCAGGGCTTGACTTCCGTCCGCTCGCCCCTTTAGCTTGTGCGAACAGATGTTCGCACCAGCCGACACGTCACCCGCCGTCAAGGAGCCTGCGCCATGGATCTCGATCTGACGAAGCGCCAGCAGGAGATCTTCGACTTCATCAAGCGCCATACGGCGAAGTACGGCTACCCGCCGACGGTGCGCGACATCGGCAAGGCCGTCGGCCTCGCCTCCTCCTCGACGGTCCATGCGCACCTCGCAAACCTCGAGAAGCTCGGCCTCCTGCGCCGCGACCCATCCAAGCCGCGCGCGATCGAGCTGCTCGACCGCGCGCTCGAGCAGGTCAAGTCCGTCGTTCGCCCCGACGGGCTGCCGCTTGTCGGGCAGGTCGCGGCCGGCTCGCCGGTGCTCGCCGAGGAGAACATCGAGGAGTACGTGCCGGTTCCCGCCCTGGCCGGCGGTGAGGTCGGCGAGTACGTCCTGCGCGTGCGCGGCGAGTCGATGATCGACGCCGGCATCCTGCCCGACGACTACGTTGTGGTGCGCCCGCAGGAGACCGCCGAGGACGGTGAGATCGTCGTGGCGCTCGTCGGCGAGGAGGCCACCGTCAAGCGCTTCTATCGCGAGGCCGACCACATCCGCCTGCAGCCGGAGAACACGACGATGGAGCCGATCCGCACGCGCGACGTGCGCGTGCTCGGCCGGGTGGTCGGCCTGTTCAGGAGCGTGCAGTGATGGCGGTGCACGCGCCCGCACGCGCGTATGACCTGCCGCGGCCCGTGCAGCTCAAGCCGTCCCCGCGCGAGGGCCGGACGCTGGAGGACGTGCTCGCCGGCGCCTGGGAGGACCTCACCGCGCACCGCACCGCGGCGTGCCCGGTCTGTGCTGGGGCGATGGAGCCCCGCTACGGAGCCGGGGCGTCCGCGGTCGGGGGACGCTGCAGGTCGTGCCGGACCGAGTTCGTCTGAGACGCGAGTAGGACGCGCACCCGCAACCGCGTCGGTCGATGGCGCGCTACCGCAGGACCTGCGCGAGGATGTCGTCGTCCTCGGGCCGGTCGCGGCGCTCGGACGGCGGCGGAGGCGGTGAAGCGTCGTCGGCGACGACCTTCGTCTTGGCCGCCAGGTCGCCGAGCCGGGCGCGGCGCTCGCCGGTCGCGAAGATCGTGATCAATCCGACGAGGTAGAAGAACAGGCCATCGATGGCGCGCAAGAGCGTTCGTACGAAGGTTGCACCCGCGGCTGCCTTGGAGCCGTCGATGCGGACGACGCGGATCTTCATGACGCGCTTGCCGACCGTCTGCGCCCAGACGGCTTCAGCGATCCAGTAGTAGCCGAATACGAGGCAGATGGCCAGGATCCGGTCGAGCGCTCCGAAGCGCGCGGAGGCCGGCGCGTCGGCGGCGGTCTCATTGCCGAAGATGCCCCCTACGAGCCCGACGATGACGAGCACGATGCCCACATCGATGAGCGCCGCGGCGATGCGCCGGCCGGTCACGTCTTCCATGCGCGGCACCCTATCCGCGCGCGCGTCGCGAGGGGTGCGACGCGCCTGCAGCGATCGAGATAGCGGATGGCCGGCGGTAGGCTGGATGGGCAGACCAAGCAGCCGCGGAGGCTCGCCCTTCGAGGAAAGTCCGGACATCACAGGGCAGGGTGGTCGGGAACCCGACCCGGGGAAACCCGCGGGAAAGTGCCACAGAAAACACACCGCCGATGGCGCGCCCCGCGCGCGCACAGGCAAGGGTGAAATGGTGCGGTAAGAGCGCACCGGCGCCGTGGCGACACGGCGGCCAGGTAAACCCCACCCGATGCAAGGCCAAGCAGGACCGTTTGCAGGTTGCCCGCCAAGGTCCAGGTCGGCCGCGTCAGATGGATGGCTGCTCACGACAGAATCCGGCTTATCGGTCTGCTAAGGAAAGGCCCCGCCCTGGCGGGGCCTTTCTACGCTGCGCGGCGTGCGGAGAGATCGTTCGTCGATCGCAATCGCGCTGAACCATCGCGTCGCTTGCGCCACCCCCTGTTCGGTGCGAACATCTGTTCGTATGACGATCGTCTGCATCCTGCTCGAGCGCTTCGAGCTGGCCGTCGCGGCGGGCGGCCGGGCGGGGTTGCTCGGCGAGCCCGCGGCGCTGGCTCCGGAGCCGGGGCGCGAGCTGTTCATCGGCACCGTCTCCCAGGCGGCGGAGACCTTCGGGATCCACGCCGGAATGCGGATGGGCGAGGCGCTGTCGCGCTGCCCGCGCCTGGCACTCGTGCCGCCGGACCCGATGGGCGTCGCCGAGGCGTGGGAGCGCGCGTTGGCGCGGCTGGAGACCCTCGGTGCGGCGGTCGAGTCGCTGCGCCCCGGCGAGGCCTGCTTCGACGCGCGCGGCCTCGAGCGCCTGCACGC
>DASYVZ010000353.1:0-2112 GCA_035936515.1 Solirubrobacteraceae bacterium
GGCGTGCGAGGAGCTGACGCTGCGCACGCGAGCCGACGCGGACGCCGAGCGCTGGCGCGAGGCCGCGCTCGGGCTGCGCATCGCGTTCGAGGCGGCGCTGGCCGAGCTCGAGCCGTGGCGCGAGATCGCGGGTCTGGCCGAGCGGCTGGCGCAGCTGCGCGAGTATCGCGCCGGTGTCGGCGCCCTTGCCAACGCCGCGCTGCAGGGCGGCCTTCAGGATGAGCAGGTCGAGCTCGTCCAGACGGTCCTCGGGCGCATCGAGGCCGCGCTGCGGGCCCGCACCGCGGGCGGCGTCTGAACGGGCTCAGAGCGCGGCGAGGAGCGCCACCTCGACGTCGCCCGGCTGCTCGGCGGCTAGATTCCGCTCCACTGTGGCGCCCGCTTGCCGAGGAACGCGCCGATTCCCTCGCGCGCGTCGGCGGTGACGAAGATCTCGCCGAACGCCTGCTTCTCGGCCTCGATGCCCTCGTCGAGATCCGCGTCGCCTGCCGTCGTGCGCTTGATCGCGGCCACTGCCAGCGGCGCCTGACCGCCGAGCTTGCGCGCCCACGCCCGTGCCACGTCGTGCAGCTCGTGGTCGGGGACGACGCGGTTGACGAGCCCGATCTCGTAGGCCTCGTCGGCCGAGATCGGATCACCGGTGAGGTTGAGCTCCAGCGCTCGCGCCGTGCCCACGAGCCGCGGCAGCCGCCGGGTGCCGCCGAAGCCGGGGATGATGCCGAGGTTCACCTCGGGCTGGCCGAAGCTCGCCGAGCGAGCGGCGATCCGCACGTCGCAGGCCATCGCCAGCTCGCAGCCGCCGCCGAACGCGACGCCGTTGACCGCCGCGATCGTGATCGTCGAGGAGGACTCCATCCGCCGCAGCAGCGCATGCGTCTCGTCGAGCAGCTTGGCGCCGGTCTCGGCGTCCATCTGCGTGAACGCCTTGATGTCGGCGCCCGCGCACCACAGCATCGGGTTGGCCGAGGCGATGATCAGCGCGTGGATCGACTCGTCGCCGTCGACGTGCTCCCAGACGCGGCCGAGCTCCGCGATGACCTGCGGCGCCAGCGAGTTCGCGGGCGGTCGATCGAGCCAGGCGATCGCGTAGCCGTCGCGCGTGTCGAGCTGGACCGCCTCGCCCTGGGCGAGCCCTTCGTCGGGCTGCTTGTAGGCGAAGAACCCCTGGCCGCTCTTGGTGCCCAGACGCCCCTGCGCGACGAGCCGGCGCAGGATCAGCGGCGGCGCGTAGTGCTCCCCCCACTCGCTCGCCGCGCGCTCGAGCGCCGCGAGCACCTCGTCGAGGCCGGTCTGGTCGGCGCGCGCGAACGGCGGCGGGATCAGGCCTGCGCCGGCCATCATGCCCATGTCGATGTCGCGCACGGTGGCCATGCCGTCCTCGAGCAGCAGGCAGGCCTCGACGAGCGCCTTGAGCACGAAGCGCTGCGTGAGCTCCTCCTGGTCGAACTCGGTCTTGCCGTTGGAGCGCGGCTCGCCGTTCTCGTAGAAGCCCTTGCCGGTCTTCGCGCCGAGCTCGCCGGCGGCGACAAGCTGCTTCATGCCCTGGTGGACGTAGAAGGATTCCGGGCCGTAGGACTCCTGCAGGTGCTCGGCGACGTGCAGCACCGTGTCGAGGCCGAGCAGGTCGGTCAGGAAGAACGGGCCCATCGGCGCGACGCGCGCCTGCGCGACAGCGTCGTCGATCGCCTTGATCGACAGCTGGTTGGCCTCCTGGAAGCGCCAGATCTCGCTGATCGCCGAGTTCAGGATCCGGTTGACCACGAAGCCGGGCTCTTCGCCGCAGGCGATCGGCAGCTTGCGGATCGTCTGCGCGAACGTCGTCGCGGCCTGCATCGTCTCCGGCGACGTGTCGGCGCCCTCCACGATCTCGACGAGGCGCATCATCGACGCGGGATAGAAGAAGTGAAAGCCGACGACCTTCTCGGGGCGCGAGGTCGCGTCGGCCATCTCGGTGATCGACAGCGACGACGTGTTGGAGGCCAGGATCGCGTGGCCGGGCGTGAGCGAGTCGAGCTCGGCGAAGACCGCCTGCTTGATCGCCATCCGCTCGGGCACCGCCTCGATGACGAAGTCGACGTCGCCGAAGCCCTCGTACTCGGTCGTGCCGTGGAT
>DASYVZ010000354.1:0-2345 GCA_035936515.1 Solirubrobacteraceae bacterium
CGCTCGAGCCGACCGTCACGTGGCGACTGCCGGGTGATCGCGGCCCGCGCGCGCGAGCACGTCGTCGGGCACCTGCGCCGGCGACCCGTCGAAGACCACGCGGCCGTCGAGCAGCGCAATGACCCGGGGGAAGGCCTCGAGGGCGAGGTCGACGTCGTGCATGCTGGCCACAAGGGTCGTCTCCAGGCCGCCGGCCGCGCGGAGACGTCCCAGGATCTCGCGTCCGCGCGGGCGGTCGAGGCTGGCCGTCGGCTCGTCGGCGAGCACGACCTCGGGGCGCTGGGCGAGCACGCGCGCGACAGCGACCCGCTGCCGCTCGCCGCCCGAGAGGCGATCGGTGCGCTCCCACAGGCGATCGCCGAGGCCGACGCTCTCGAGCGCCTCCCGGGCCGATTCGATCTCCTGCGGGACAGCGATCGACAGCGCCGCGCGCCACAGGGGCCAGGCGCCCAGCCGTCCCGCCGATACGTTGTGGACCACCGCCAGGCGGTCGACCATGTGCAGGCCCTGGTGGACGGTGCCCAGCCGCGCCCGTATCGCGCGCCGCCGGCGTTCGGAGGCCCGCGCGAGCTCGCAGCCGAGGGTCTCCACCGTTCCGGCGCTCGGCGTGCGGAGCCCGTTGAGCAGCCCGAGCAGGGTCGTCTTGCCCGCGCCGCTTGGGCCGATCAGCGCGACGCGCTCGCCGCGCCCGACATGAAGGTCGACGTCGCGCAGCGCCCACGCGTCTGCGTGGCGCACGCCGACCCCGTGCAGCGTGAAGGCCGCGGTCACTCCTTCAGCAGTCCCGTGGTCCGGCCCGCCTCGACGATCTCGCGGTGGTCGCCGGGGTCGACCCCGACGAAGCGCCCTGCGCCGAACAGCTCGAGGATCTGCTGCTCCTGCTCGGTGCTGCCGTCTATCGCCAGCAGCACGCTGCGCGCGCGGTCGGTGAAGCCCGCGCCCAGACGCTCGTCGAGGTCGGGGCGCGCGACCCACTGGTAGTCGTTGTAGGCGGGGCTGCGCCAGATCTCACGGACGCGGTCGCGGTCGACCTCGCCGTCCTCCAGCCGGTCGCGCCAGACCTGCTCGTTGAGCGCTCCCGCCTCGTACGTGCCGGACTCGACGAGCTCGATCGTACGGTCATGCGCGCCGGAGAACCCCGGCGAGCCCTTGAACTGCTCGGGGCGCACTCCCACCTGGGCGAGGAAGAACTGGGGCATGAGGCGCCCGGAGGTCGACGTCTGGCTGCCGAAGGTGAAGGAGCGTCCCGCCAGCGCATCGAGGCCGCCCTGATCGTCCACCGGCTCGAGGCCGCTGCGCGTGTTGGCGATGAACACGCTGTGGAAGTTGGTGTCGATGTCGCGCTGGGCCAGCGGCCGAGCTCCGGGAACCTGCCGGCGCGCCTGTACGCCGGTCAGCCCGCCGAACCACACGAGATCGAGGTCGCCGACGCGGAAGGCGGTCACCGCCGCGGCGTAGTCGGTGACGGGGCGGTAGCGCACCTCGACCCCAAGGTCGCGGCGGAGCTGGTCGGCGACCGTGCCGTACAGGCGCTGGAGCTCCTGCGGATCCTGGTCGGGGATGGCGCCGATCGTGAGCGTCTGTTCGGACGCACCGGTCGCGTCGTCGCGGCCGCACCCGGCGACCACCAGTGCGAGCGCGGTGAGCAGCAGAATGGCCGAGCGGTTCACTGATTCCTCCCCATGTCGAGACTCCCGAACCCGGTGTTGCGCTGTGGGACTCGCCTTGGATCACCGCGTTGCGGGTCGCCGTCACCCTGCTGTCGAGGTGGCCGGCACCCGGCTCATCCCCGGGTACACTACCGCCGCTCGTGCGCGACCCTTTGAGCACACCGCTGCGGGCTGGAGCCGCATGAGCGCGCTCGCCGACGCTCTGGCCGCCGGCACGATCGCCGACCGGGTGTGGTTCTACGCGAACTACCACTGCAACCTGCAGTGCTCGTATTGCCTGACCGAGTCGGCGCCGCTGGTCAAACGGCGCGAGCTCGGCCGGGAAGCCATCCTGGCGCGGGCCCGCGAAGCGAAGGACCTGGGCTTCGGCGCGTACGGCGTGACGGGCGGCGAGCCCTTCATCCTCGACTACATGCCCGAGCTCATCGCCGAGCTGGGTCGTGGGCTGCCGACGATCGTGCTCTCCAACGCGACGCTGTTCAACGAGCGGCGACTGCGCGAGGTCGAGCCGCTCGCCGACCTGCCCGTGCACATCCAGATCTCCCTCGATCACCCCGACCCGATCACCCTCCGGAAGTCGCTGCAAATCAGCGGGTTCCGGTTTCTCGCTCGCGCTCAGGACGCCGCCCAGGGGTCCGATAGCGGTCCAATTTCCGCCACGACAGAGCGTCACGG
>DASYVZ010000355.1:0-5154 GCA_035936515.1 Solirubrobacteraceae bacterium
CTCCTGATCGGCGGGACGCGCGTGGCCCTGCGCGGCACCGCCCCGCGCGGGCGCAGCTCCGTGGTCCTGCGCAGCGAGCGCGGCGACTTCATCGGGCAGGGGCGGACCTACCGCTACAGCGCGGCGAACGCGACGATCGTCGCCAGCGGTAACCGGCGTCGCGTGCACTTCGCGATCGGCGGGCGCGGCGACCGCTGGGCCGCGGACTTCGAGGCGCCCGCTGACGAGATCCTCGCTCCTGGCCTCTACCTCCACGCGGCACGCTATCCGTTCAACGATGACGCGCCGGGGCTGGACTTCACCGGCAACGGCCGTGGCTGCAACACGAGCACCGGCTCCTTCCGCGTGCTGCGCGCGCGCTTTAGCCCCAGCGGCGCCCTTCGCTCCTTCGCCGTGCGCTTCACGCAGCGCTGCGACGGCGGGAAGGGCGTCCTGCGAGGCGACCTGCGCTACCGCGTCCCGGTGCCCTGAACACGGAGCGCTCGCCAGATGACCGCCGGCTAGCCGATGCTGGACAGCGGCGAGATGGCCGATGCCGCCGACCGGCTCGCCGCGGCCGTGCGCGCGCGCCGAGAGGCGGCTTGTCCGCCTATGTGCGGTCGGAGACGCTGACTGGAACCATGTGCGCGAAAGACTGGCGGAGGCTGGATGCGACGCCCCGCTCGCTCAGGCAGCCGGCCGCGCTGTTCGACAGCTTGGAGCGCGTGGACGGATTGACGCGGTCGTGCTGTCGCGGCTGCTGCTTCGGGGTTGAACGGGGCAGTGCTTTTGCGCTACGTGTTTGACCGGCCGCCTGGAGCCGGCGGCTTGTTGTAGCCGTCGCTCTCAAGCATTGCTCTCACTTGGCGAGCTGCTTCATCGGCGACGCTCAGCTTCGTCAACACCCGCGACCCCTGCGCGTGCTGTTCGCTGGCCGTGGTGCCCGTTAGACGTTCCTCCGAAGGCCGCGCTCGCGTCACTCGCGTCGCTCAAGAGCGACGCTCACTCTGTGGGCTGCCGGGCCTCCAGGTACGCCGATGCCTGCAGGCTGAACAGCTCGGAGTACAGCCCGCCGGAGGCCATCAGGTCGTCGTGCGTGCCACTCTGGGCGATCTTCCCGTCCTGCAGCACGTAGATGCGGTCGGCCATCCGCACGCTCGAGAAGCGATGGGAGATCAGCAGCACCGCGCGGTCGTGAAACAGCTCGCCCATCGTGTGGAACAGCTCGCTCTCGGCGCGTGCATCCAGCGAGGCGGTCGGCTCATCCATGATCACCAGCGGCGCGTCGCGGAAGAACGCGCGCGCCAGCGCGAGGCGCTGCCACTGGCCGATCGACAGGTCATGACCTTTGTGGAAGCGCCGGCCCAGGCGCGTGTCGTAGCGCTCGGGCAGATCGTCGATGAACTCATCGGCGCCGGCGTGGCGGGCGGCTTCGACGATCGCGTCGAGGTCGTCGAGCGAGGCGAGGTCGCCGAAGCCGATGTTGTCCTTGGCGGCCAGCTCGTAGCGGACGAAGTCCTGGAAGATCACCGCGATCCGCGCGCGCAGCTCGTCGGGGTCACACGTCGCGATGTCGCGGCCGTCCCAGCGGATCGTCCCGCCCTGGGGGTCATACAGGCGGCACAGGAGCTTGACGAGCGTCGTCTTGCCGGCGCCGTTCTCCCCCACCACCGCGACCGTCTCGCCGAGTCCGATCTCCAGTGACACGCGGTCGAGCACCGGCTCGGGCCGGTTGGGATAGCTGAAGCTCAGATCCTCGACGCGCAGGGTCTGGAACGTCGAAGGTACCGGCTCGGTGGAGATCGGCGTGCTCTGCTTCGGCTCGACCGCGAGAAACGACCACAGGTCCTCGACGAACAGCGCGTTCTCGTGCATGAGCCCGAGTCCCGTGACGAGGTTCGCGATGCGCGGCAGCAGCAGCAGCAGCGCGCCCGATGCGGCGATCGCCTCGGGAAGCGAGATGCGCTGCGAGAAGTGCAGCCAGAGGATGAACACGACGCCGGCTGCGTTGACGATCGAGCCTGCGAGCGTGGCAAGGACCTCGCGCCGCTGGCGTTCGCTGACGACCCTGCGGAACTCGTCGAGCTCCTCGTCATACAGCTGACCGTGGCGCGCCAGTAGGTATGGCCCGAGTCCGAAGGCGCGCGTCTCCTTGGCGGAGTCGAGCATCGTCAGCAGAAACTGCAGGTACTGGATGATGCGCCGCCGTGGCGTCCGCCGGACTGCGTTGCGGTAGTAGTCGCGGCCGCCCGTCATGTTCGACCACGCGAGCGGCAGCATCGTCACCAGCAGCCCCAGGACGAGCAGCGGGTGCACCGTGAACAGCAACACCGCGAGGCCCAGCACCGCCACCGACGAGCTGACGATGCGCGCCATGTCGGTAACCATGTTCGCCGGGCGAAACGCGGCGTCGTGCTGCGCGCGGATGAGACGGTCGTGGAAGGCGGGCGTCTCGAGCGCCTGCAGGTCGAGCGTCGCCGCCTTCTTGGCGAGCATCTCCTGTGACGCCCTGCCCGCAAGCTCGGGCAGCAGCCGCGACCGGTGCCGCGAGCTTGTCGCCAGGCACTGGCCCGCCGTCATCGCCGTCAGCGCGATGACGACCGCCGGGAGGGCGTCCTCCAGCCCGCCGCCGGTGCGACTTGCGTCGAGGATGGAATCCAGTGCCCACTTTCCGGCCAGCACCTGAGCCGGCAGCACCAGCCCCGTGATCGTCTGCGAGACGACGAGATAGATCGTCTCGCGCGGGCTCGCGATCCAGACGAGCCTGACCGCGGGGCGGATGAGCTCGACCAGACGGCGCGCGCCAAGCGGCACCTCCTGGTGGTCCCACAGGTCCACCGACGGCTTGGGGTCGGCCGGCCTGGGCGGCTCGGGCTCGTGCTTGCCTTGCTGGCGCAGTCGCACCGGCCCAGGCTAGTCGCATGCACACATGGCGTGGCAGTTGTGGCAACTGGCTCGCAGCCGTCGGCAAGACGGGTACAGGAGCCGGCCACGGAGTCCCCCGACGCTCAGGAGGCGACAAGCGGATCTGACCCCACCAGACGCCGGCGGCCGCGGTCCCAGATCGGTTCGGCCGCGGGGAAGCGAGCGCTCCCGAGGGCGGTCGGCTACGGATCCTGGCTCGAACCCGTCGAAAGACTCGCCGCCAGGAAAGGCAGCGCGGTCAACTCGGCGGCGCCGCATCGGGACGAACGCGTCGGCGGGCCGCATTCGTCGTCGGGGCGGAAGGACGCACGATGTCTGCGGTGAGGAACGCGGGTGATCGATTACGAGCGCCAGCTCAAGGCGAGACTGGAGCTGCCTGTCGGTGCGAAGCTGACTTCGACCTGAAGGTCGTCGCCGGTGGGGCGACCGCGCTGCTTCCACGTTTCGATCAGGTCAAGCAGGACGCGTTCGGCGTCGGGCGTGCCGTAGGCCTCGATGTGGGTGAACGTCTTTGGGCCACCCGCCAGCAGGGCGAGGCCGCTCCCGTCGGCGCTGATGACGCCGATCCGCGGCCAGCCGCCGATGAAGCGATTGGCGGGCGCCTCGATCGTCAGGTACAGCGCGAGCGCTGATCGCTGAGCGCGCAGGCCGAGGGCCCGCCGGCGCGGTTCGGAGAGTGCCAGTGCGAGCAGCTGCTGTCTGCGCGCTCGCGAGAGGTTGCGCAGCGCAACCCCGTTCAGATGCGCCAGCGATCGCGCTTGTTCATCGATCCGCTCGGTCGCTCCGAGGCTGGGCGCCGGCGATGGCATCGCGGCGCCCGGCGTTTTGCGCAGCCGCATGAAACCGCCGTGAAGCAGCGCCTGCGAGCGCAGCAGGCGCCCGCGTTTACGCAGGGTGATGATCGCCTGCGCCTGGCCTGCCCGATCGAGCAGCAGCGGTAGCTCGAGTAGGCCGTCCTCGCTGAGCTGGTCATACCAGGCCACTGGCACGGTCGGTGAACTTGCGGTGACGATGATGCGGTCATAGGGGGCACCGCGCGCCCACCCCTCGCAGCCGTCGCCGCAGACGACGTTCGCCGGTGACTTGACTCGCGCGAGGGCCCGGCGCGCGTCGCGTGCCGTGGCAGGGTCAAGCTCTACGGAGACGACATCGCCGCTGGCGCCCACGATCCTTGCAAGCAGCGCGGCGTTGTATCCGGTCCCCGCACCAATCTCGAGGACGTGGTGCCCACGTCGCAGGTCAAGCTGCTCGAGCATCGCCGCCATGATCGAGGGCTGTGACGAGGAGCTCGCCGGTATGCCCTGTGCGTCACGCAGCGTCACGATCGCCTGATTTTGGTAGACCCGCTCAAGGCCCTCGCGCTCGGCGACCTCCGGTAGGAACTGCTCGCGTGGGACCGCCACGAATGCCCGTCTGATGGCGGGGCTCCTCAAGCAACCGTTGCCCTCAAGCTGCTCGACCAGCTGACGACGCAAACGCGTGCTGCTCGGCCCGTGGCGCGCCGGACGCGTCATCCTTGGTTCGCGCGACATGGCAGGACGCTACCTCCTCGCCGACAGCAGCTTCCTGCGTTGAGGCTCCGGAGGTCATGCCCGTTGCGCGAGGCCCGCAGCCGCACACGCTCTCGACGCGGAATGCGGGCTAGCGGTGTGGCAACGCGCTCAGCACTGACCGAACGTGCTTCGCGACGTCGCGTGCGGTGCAGATGACGGTCGCGCGCGCGGGGCCGTCATTGCTCTCGGTGCTGTGCGAGTGCCTCACGGTCCGCGCGCGCGCGGGACCGCTCGTGGGCTGCCTGATCGCGGTCGTGTGCTGCACTTTGGCGGTCTTGGGATGCCAGCGCGCGCTGCTCGGCCGCGTCGGCGCGGTTCTGGGCGGCACGTTGGCGCTGCTGGGCAGCGGACATCACGACATCTGCGCCACCGAGTGCCCCTTGATTGTCGTCCTCCTCACGCGCGTGGTCGCGCTGCGCCATCGTCAGATCGCGCGCGTCGGCGGCCTGATCTCTCGCCGCCGCCGCGAGATCACGGGCATCGGCGATGTCGTCGCGTATGTCGGCGCCGGCCAGGCGCGCCCGCGCGATCTGATCGCGCTGATCGCCGGACTGATCGCGCTCCCCAGCCGTGTGCTCGCGCACGCCTTGGCTGCGGTCGTGCTCCCGCGAGCTGCCACCGGCGGCGAGGTCACGATCACTGGCCGCCTGGTCGGCATCCGCAGCAATCTGGTCGCGGTCAGCGCTCGTCTGGTCGC
>DASYVZ010000356.1:0-4908 GCA_035936515.1 Solirubrobacteraceae bacterium
TCCAGCGCACTGGCTGCCCGAAGCGATGCGCCGCGCCCTCGGGCGCGAGCTGCTCGAGGCGCTCGAGCGCGACGAGCCGGTGGCGCTCGTCACGCCGGCGGCGACGTGGGCGAGCCCGAGCACGCTGCTTGCCGTCACCGACCGCCGCCTGCTCTGGCTGCTCGACGACGCCGTCGCCAACCGCGTGCGCTCGCTGCGCTTCCGCGATACCTCCCATGCCGAGCAGAGCCTCGTCTGGCCGCGGCGCAAACGCGCTCGGCTCAGCGTGGTGCCGCGCTTCGGCGGCAAGCGCTGGACGTTCTCCGACCTGCGGCCGGCGACCGCGGAGGCGATCGCGGGACATGTGCGGGCGGGGCTGCCGGTGCCGCGCCACTGAAGGCGCTTGGGGGCCGCGCCGCGCAGCCTGCTCTGATACCGGACGATGCGCTGGATCATCGACGGCATGAACGTCATCGGCACCCGCCCCGATGGTTGGTGGCGCGATCGCCATGCCGCCATGGTCAACCTCGTCGACCGGCTCGAGCGCTGGGCCGCCGCCGAGGGGGAGGACGTCATGGTCGTGTTCGAGCAGCCGCCGCGCCCGCCCATCGTGTCGAGCGTCGTCGATGTCGCTCATGCCAAGCGCCCGCGGGCAAACTCCGCGGACGACGAGATCGTGCGCCGCGTGCGAGCGGCGCCGGACCCCGCGTCGGTGCGCGTCGTCACCTCTGACGGGGTGCTCGCCCAGCAGGTCCAGGCGGCGGGGGCGAGCGTCTACCCGTCCGCGCCGTTTCGTGCCCAGATCGATCCCGGCTAGTCGAACACGTCGATCCACGTCAGCACCTGGCCGCCGGTGCCCAGCGCGACCGGCACGGCGCGGGTGCGCCGCCGCTGGCTGGGATGGCGCATGAGCGCGTCGCGGACGACCTCGGAGATCTCGTCGAGCTCGGGCGCCTGCGGCCGCTCGTCGACTCGCAGAACGATCCCGGTGGAGACGACGTGCACTGCCGTATCGAACATCGACGCGGGCTCGGGCTCGACGACCTCGACCGTGTGCCCGCGATCGCGCAGCCCCGCCGTGACGCTCGCGGCGAGCTGCGTGTCGCCCCCGCTGCTGTTGTCGACGACCACGCGCATCCTGCAAGGATCGCCCGCCCGGGCCCTCGCCAAACACGCGACCGGCAATTGTTCGCGCGACCGGTCGTGCACGCGC
Organism: Solirubrobacteraceae bacterium; assembly: GCA_035936515.1. GTDB lineage: Bacteria > Actinomycetota > Thermoleophilia > Solirubrobacterales > Solirubrobacteraceae > CADCVQ01. The sequence continues at coordinate 1,193 of DASYVZ010000356.1, forward strand.
AGCAGGCGCCCGGCGAATCGCTCAGGTGCTGCGCGGCAGCGCTGCGGGCCGCGCGAGACGAAGCGCGGTGTCGGTGAAGCTCTCGGCGTCCCAGGCGACGAGCGTCGGCTCGAGGTCACCGGCGTCCGCCGGCCGTGCGAAGAGGTAGCCCTGGCCGTACTCGCAGCCAATCGAGCGCAGCAGCGCCAGCTGCGCGGGGTGCTCGATGCCCTCGGCGACGACGTGCATGTCGAGGTTGTGGGCGAGCGCCACGATGCCGCGCACGATCGCGTCGTGGCTCTCGTCCTCGTGCATCGTGCCGATGAACGAGCGATCGATCTTCAGCGTGTCGCCGGCGAAGAACTGCAGCACCGTCAGCGACGCGTAGCCCGTGCCGAAGTCGTCGATCTCCGCGCGCACGCCGAGTCGCGAGAGCTCCTCGAGCGCGACGCGCGCGCGCTCCGGCCGGCTGATCACCGTGCTCTCGGTGATCTCCAGGCGCAGGCATGTCGGGGGAAGATCGCTGCGGCTCAGGGCGGCTTTGATGTCGGCGACGAGCCGCTGGGGGTGGCTGAGCTGTCGCGCCGAGACGTTGACGCTCATCGTCACGTCCTCGCCGACGATCCCGCGCCGGCGCCAGTCGCTGAGCCGAGCGCAGACCTGCTCGAGAACGAGCTGTCCGAGGTCGGCGATGAGGCCGGTGTCCTCGGCGACCGCGATGAAGCGGCCCGGCGGGATCGGCTCGGCCTCGGCGGGCCAGCGCGCAAGCGCCTCGAACCCCTCGAGCGCGCCGCTGAGGAGGTTGACGACAGGCTGGTAGAAGACGCGGAGGCGACCTTCCTCGATCACCGCCCGAAGCTCGGTCTCGAGCTCGATCTGACCTAGGACGTGGCTGTGCATCTCGCGCGTGAAGACCGACCACCGTCCGCTGCCCTTGCGCTTGGCGTCGTACATCGCGATGTCGGCGTTGCGCATCAGCTCCAGCGCCGTCACGTCCGGCTCGCTGATCGCGATGCCGATGCTCGTGCTGACGAACAGCTCGCGGTCCAGGACCTGAAACGGCTCCTGCAGCGCGCTCTGGATGCGCCGGGCGATCTCCGTCCCGCGGTCCGGCGGATCGAGGTTCTCGATCAGGATCGTGAACTCGTCGCCGCCGAGACGGGCGATGAACCCGGAGGGGCCGCCGCGGGCGACGGTGTCGTCGGGCCGCAGGATCGCCGTCAGGCGCTGGCCCAGGGCGACGAGCAGCTCGTCGCCGACCGCGTGACTGAAGCTGTCGTTGATGCGCTTGAAGCGGTCGAGGTCGAGGAACATGACCGCGCAGCGGTGATCCGCGTCGCGCGTCGTACGGTTCAGGGAGAACGCGACGCGATCGAGGAACAGTTCCCGGTTGGGCAGCCCAGTCAGCGCGTCGTGCAGGGCGCTCTGGCGCAGGAGCTCCTCGGCGGCCTTGCGGATCGTGATGTCCGACGTCGAGCCGGCCATCCGCGTCGGCTCGCCTTGGCGGTCGCGGACCGCCACGCCACGCGTCAAGAACCAGCGGTACCCGCCGTCGCTGTGCCGCATCCGGTGCTCGCTCTCGAAAAAGGGCTCATCCCCGCGCAGGTGCGCGTCGAGGCCCTCCATCAGGCTCGGGACGTCGTCGGGGTGCACGCGCGCCATCCACTCGTCGAGATCGTCGCCGACCTCGTCGGCGACATGGCCGAGCATCGCCTTCCAGCGCGGCGAGAAGTAGGCGATGCCCGTCACGAAGTCGCGATCCCAGATTCCGTCGTTGGCACCTTCGACGGCGAGCGCGTAGCGCTCCTGGCTGACGTGCAATTGCGCGGCGCCGCGGACCACACGCGCCACCAGCAGCAGCGCCGCCGACGCGACGAGCCCGAACGCCGCGAACAGCAGCCAGGGCACCCAGCGCCCGGCGCCGCTCACCGACGCGAAAAGGGTCTTCTCCCGCCCGGTGAGCACGATGCGCCAGCGCGAGTATTTCAGTGCGGCGGCGGTGAACCAGCGGTCGCGTGCGAAGGCGCCCTGGGACGCGCGGCGGACGGCCTGCGGCAGACCGCGCTCCGCCGCGGGCAGGGCCTGTGACGCGTCTTCACTGGGACCGGCCACCAGGCCGCCCTTGCTGTCGAGTAGATACGCGCTGCCCCCGTTGCGGTCCGGGATCTGAGCGAGATATGAGCCGATGAACGCGTACAGCACCTGAGGCGCAAGCCCGCTGACGAGCACGCGGCGCCCGCTCGGCGCGATGAACGGCTGCGCGAAGTGGACGGCGGCCTTCCCGTTCGAGCCCGCGGTCACGTCGCTCAGCCCGAGGCTCTTGCCGCTCAGCGCCGCGCGCACGAACGCCGGCTTCGCCGCGATCGCGCGTGCGACCTCATCCGACGTGCCCGGAGACCGGGCGATGATCGTGCCGTCGGCGCGCAGCAGGACGAGGCTGCTGAGCTGGCCGCGCTTGGCCTCCGCGCCGAGCGCGGCAGCGCTGACACGCGGCGCCCCGAATTGCTGCGCGTTCCTGGCCTGCGAGGCGGTCGCCGCGGAGGCGAACAACGAGTCGATCAGCGAGGCGCTGAGCCTGGCGCGCTCCGCGAGGCGGCCCTCGCTCGTCTGGCGCGCCTTCGTCTGTGAGTTGTGCAGCGAGGTGCCCAGGCCGGCGAGTGCACCGAGCGTCAGAAGCGCCGCGATCCACAGCGCCGGCGTTGCTCCGCGCAGCGACGCGTGGTTCGCAAGCAAGCCCTGGCGGCGTGACGGCACCCGGATGTATCGGCAGCCTGCGGACGCGCCTTAATCTCCCATTCCCGATCTGGCCGCGGGTGCGGGCGCGGCCCGGATTCTCCTGGTGTCAGCGCTCGCCGCTCAGGCGCCGTGGCACTTCTTGAACTTCTTGCCCGACCCGCACCAGCAGGGGTCGTTGCGCCCGATCGTCTCCTCCTCGGAGAGCACGCGCTGCTCGACCGGCGGCGGCAGCTCCTCCTCGGCGTAGAGCTCGTCCTCGGCCACGCCGCCGCCCGCGGCCGCCATCGCCAGCGCGCTGGGCGCGGCGGCCGAGCCTCCCGAGTAGGAGACGCGTCCCGGCCGCGTCGAGGAGCCGCTCGTCTCGTAGCGCTGCTCGGGCTCTTCGCCCTCGGCGGCCTCGAACTCGAGGTTGAAGACCATCCGCGTGAAGTCCGCCCAGATCGTGTTCATGAGGTCGGCGAAGAGCGTGAAGGCCTCGTTCTTGTACGCGACGATCGGCTCGATCTGGGCGAAGCCGCGCAGGTGGATGCCCTCGCGCAGGTAGTCCATGTCGTACAGGTGCTCGCGCCAGCGCGTGTCGATGAACTGCAGCAGCAGGAAGCGCTCGACCGCGCGCATGATCTCGTCGCCGAGCTCGGCCTCGCGCTCGTCGTAGAGCGCGATCGCGCCTTCGGTGATGCTGCGGACGAGCAGCTCGCGATCGGTGTTCTCGGGTGAGAGGTTCTCCGTATCGATGAGCGCGATCGGGAACATGTCGTCCAGCGCCGTGAACAGGCCGTCGAGATCCCAGTCCTCGATGAAGTCGCCGGGGGTGAACTCGGCGACGGTGCGCTCGATGACGTTGGCGATCTCTTCGCGGACCTGGCCGCCCATGTCCTTGCCCTCGAGGATCTCGTTGCGGAACTTGTAGACGATCCGGCGCTGCTCGTTCATGACGTCGTCGTACTCGAGCACGCGCTTGCGCTGCAGGAAGTTCTGCTCCTCGACCTTCTTCTGCGCCT
>DASYVZ010000357.1:0-1968 GCA_035936515.1 Solirubrobacteraceae bacterium
CTTCCGCGCGGTGCAGCGCCTCTCGCGCGGCATCGAGGTCGACGAAGGCGTCGGGCGGCAGCATGAGCCCCGGCTGCTCGCCGCTCGTGACCGCCTCGGGGCCCAGCACCCGGCGCAGGCGCGAGAGGAGCGGGCGCAGGCTCGCCGGCGGGACGCCGATCGCCTCGGCGATCTCCTCGCGGCTGACCGGCACCGCGCGGCGGACGACGAGGAACACGAACAGCAGCCGGCCCTGCCGCGCCGGCAGCCGCGCCTCGACCCGCTCGCCGCGCCACGTCACCGCGAGGCGCCCGCAGACCTGCACGCGCGTCGTACTCACCGCTGCAACCTAACTGCAACGCGCGTCGGGGATGCTTCGCCGCATGAGCACCAAGGTCATCAACTGCGAGTGCGGCCAGACGGTCCGCGCCGAAACCGAGGACGAGCTCGTCGCCAAGGTCGACCAGCACGTCCGCACCGAGCACCCGGAGCTGGTCGGCAAGCTCAGCCGTGACGACGTGCTCGCCATGGCGGAGGAGAGCTAGCACCGCGGGGCGCGGCCGCCACGGCCGGCCGCGCCCGGCATCCCCCGGGGGAACGGGTTTGGGGGATCCCCCGATGACAGCCGCGCGCATCGTGCCGATCCTGCGCACAGCCCATGGATCGCAGGAGGAACACGATGAACGTGACGAAGCGCTGGACGCTCGTGGTGGTGTGCGCCGCCACGGCGATGCTCATGCTCGACATCGCCGTGGTGAACACGGCGCTGTCGCGGATCGCCGAGGACCTCGACACCGGGCTCGGCGGCCTCCAGTGGGTCGTCGACGCCTACACGCTCGCGCTGGCGAGCGTCGTCCTGACCGCCGGCGCGCTCGCCGACCGGCTCGGGCGCAGGCGGATGTTCATCGGCGGCCTGTCGCTCTTCACCGTGGCGTCGCTGGCGTGCGCGCTCGCTCAGGACATCGTGATGCTCAACACGTCGCGGGCGATCCAGGGGATCGGCGCCGCGGTCATGTTCGCGGTGTCGCTGGCGCTGCTGGCGAACGCGTTCCCCGACATGAAGGAGCGCGCCGGCGCGCTGGCCGCCTACGGCGCGACGATCGGCGGCTCGTTCGCGGTCGGGCCGCTCGTCGGCGGCGCGCTGACCAGCGGGCTGGACTGGCAGTGGATCTTCCTCATCAACATCCCCGTCGGACTGGCGGCGATCGCGATCACGCGCCGGTACGTCGTCGAGTCGCGCGACCCGAAGGCGCGGCGGATCGACTGGGGCGGCCAGACGCTGCTCACGGCCGGGCTGTTCCTGCTCGTGCTCGCGCTGCTGCGCGGCAACGAGGACGGGTGGACGAGCGCGCTGATCATCGGCGAGCTGGCCGCGGCGGTCGCGCTCCTGGCGGCGTTCGTCCGCTTCGAGCTCGCCACCCGCGAGCCGATGCTGCCGATGCGCATGTTCAAGACCGGCGCCTTCACCGGTGCCCAGGTGGCGGCGTTCGCGATCTCGTCCTCGTTCTTCGCGATCTTCCTCTACGTCACGCTGTACCTCCAGCAGGTGCTGGGGCTGAGCGCGATCGAGGCGGGGCTCGTCTACCTGCCCGGCACGGTGATCATGTTCGTCGTCTCCGGCGCCACCGCGGCGCTGGGCGACAAGGTCTCGCCGCGGATGATGATCGGGATCGGGCTGACGCTGGTCGCGGCCGGCATGGCGCAGATGATGCTCATCGTCGACGTCGACTCGTCGTGGAGCGCGGCGCTGCCCGGGTCGATCGTCGCGATGATCGGCACCGGCCTGTTCAACCCGGCGGTCACCGCGGTCGCGCTCGGCTCGGTCCCCGTCGAGCAGAGCGGCCTCGCCGCCGGCGTGAACGACACGTTCCGCCAGGCGGGGATCGCGCTCGGCGTGGCGTTCCTCGGCGCGATGGTCCCGGCCGAGCACGCGTTCGGCGGCGACCCGGCGCAGTACGTCGACGGGTTCCGCACGGCGCTGCTCGTGAG
>DASYVZ010000358.1:0-4903 GCA_035936515.1 Solirubrobacteraceae bacterium
AGCCAGACGTCCTCGCCGTCGTTGACGAGCGGCTGGCGTCCGCCCGTCACGTCGACGATCGACAGCCGCCGGTGGCCCAGCCAGCTGCGCCCGACGCCTACCCACCCGCAGTCGTCGGGACCGCGGTGCACGAGCCGAGCGAGCATCCGCTTGAGGCCGTTGGAGTCAGTGGTGCCGTACTCGGCGACGATCCCGCACATCTCAGGCCCCTACCCTAACGTGCCAGCGCGGGTGCAGCGGCGATGGGCGTCGCGAAGCCGCCGATCGCGGCGGGGACGCACGGCGCGGCGTCGGCCGTTGCGTAGGCCTCCGGTCGGAGGTCGCCGAGGTGGTCGATGCCCATGCGCGACTCGCGCACCGCGGCGGCCGCATCGACGTGCGCGATCGCCATCCCGCGCGAGCCGCCGGTGCGCGCCAGCACGATGCCGCCGGGATCGACGATCTTCGCGTTGCCCAGGAAGCGCACCGGCCCGAGCGTGCCGGTCTGGTTGGAAGAGACCCACACGACCTGGTTCTCGACCGCGCGCGCGGTGTCGATGAGGTTGAAGTGGCGCGTCTGGCGGTCCTGCGCGATGCGCCGCGCGGGCCGCTGCCGGCAGACGGGCCACGCCGCCATCGAAGCGATGATGTCGGCGCCGTCGAGCGCCAGTGCGCGCGCCGCCTCGGGAAAGAGCTTGTCGTAGCAGATGAGCATCCCGATCCGGCCGACGGGCGTGTCGAACGCCGCGAAGCGATCGCCGGCCGTGTACGCGAACCGCTCGCCGGGTGGAAGGTGGACCTTGCGGTGGTGGCCCAGCACGCCGCCGCCGTTCACGCAGATCGCCGAGGCGTAGCGGCGGCCGTCGGCTCCGGCCTCCGTGTAGCCCGCGCAGACGACGGTGTCACCGGCCATCGCGATCAGCGCCGCGATCTGCGGCCCCTCGCGGTCCAGCGCGACCGGCAGCTCGGGGCCGCTCTCGCCGGGCATCGGCTCGCGCAGGTAGCCGCCGAGCGCGCTCTCGGGAAAGACGACGAGCCCCGCGCCCTGCGCCGCCGCGGCCGCGATCGAGCGCCCCATCGTGCGCAGCCCGGAGGCGATGTCGCGCCCGAACGGCGCGGCGACGGCGGCGATGGCAGGGATCGGCGGCTGCATGTCTGCAGTGTCACCGGATGCTCGACGGGCTCCACTGGACCGTTGTCCAGTCTGCGCCGAGCGCCGTAGGACACGCTGGCGTATGGCGGTTGCTCGTCTGGTCGGCACGACGCGACCGATCGCCACCATGCCGTACGCTCGCTGGATGCCGGGCATCGAGGATCCCGACAAGATCGACGTCATCGCCGAGGACGCTGACGGCAACGCGCTGCTGTCGATCGTGCAGACGGGGCCATGGCCCACCGACGGATCCGAGCGCGGCCGCCTCAAGCGCAAGCTCGGCACGTACCTGCGCTACGCGCGGGACGGCCAGATGGTCGTGACCTATCCAAGCCTCGCGGGCCGGCCGGTGGTCATCGAGCTGACCTACGAGGTAGCGCCCCCGCAGTCGGTGCTCGACTACTGGCGCCGGCGCACCCAGACCGCGGCGCGCGAGGGCGTCACGCTCAGCCTGCGCGCGCTCGACGACATCGTCTGGCGCGCGTAGCGCCCTGGGACCGCGGCCTGCCCCACCGCGCCGAGGCACGCGTTCGCGAGCCGCCTAACCGTTCAGGGCGCGCAGGATGAACGGACCCAGGCTGGCGGCGAACGCCTGCGTCAGATGCGACGCGTCGTGGCGGACGAGCGCGCCGCCGATGACCGTGAAGCAGCGCCGCGAGTCGCAGAAATGGGGAGTCAGGTCGATCAGCTTCACCCTCGAGGAGCGCAGCGAGCGTCCCGCGGCTACGAGCGGATCGGGACGCACGGCGGCCGACCGCGGCCGGGTGCACGCGGTCTGCGCGCGCCGCCCGGCCGCCATCGCCTGCGATACGCACCGCACCAGCTCGTTCGTGGCGGGCGGGGTGTCGCGGATGATGACGACGCGCCGACGCATGCGCAGCAGCTCGGCGATGACGGCGCGATAGCCGCGCTGGGCGGCCTGCTTGGCGCTGCGGCCGCTCTTGCGCTTGACGCGCGCGCCGGCGTGCGCCGACAGGAACACGGTGCGGACCTCGCGGTGCTCCGCCAGCCAGGCGAGGACCTGGCGGTTCCAGTCGCGGCACTGGCGCGAGCGCTGCGGGCTCGCAAGGATCGGGCTGCCCCGCGTCAGCGGGCAGCCAGCGCGCAGGATCGATACGCCGCGCCAGCGCTTGGCGAGGGTCAGCACCGTGAGCGCGCTCTTCATGTTCGCGGCGTGGCTGTCGCCGATGAGCGCGAACGTCCGTTCGGCCTCCTGCGGCATCGCGCCGAAGCCGCAGGCCGTGATCAGCCGCGCGTGCTGGACGCTGTCGCAGAAGGAACCGGAGACGACCTTCGCGCGAGCGGGTGGCGGATCGACCCTGTCGCGCAGCGCGGGGTTGTCGCAGCCGCGCTTTGGGTCGCGCGAGGCGGCGCCGAAGCAGGGGGCGACGGCCAGCAGCACGACGCCGGCCGTGACCGCTCCGGTCTCCGGCGCGCGATCGCGGCACGTCGCGGGGCAGGTCGTCGGATCCGTCCAGGCGCTGTCGGCGTACCACCCGAACGGCCCGATCGCCAGCCCGGCGGCCGCGGGCAGGAACGTCGCCTCGAGCACCGTGGGATCAGGTCGCGAGACCTCGGCCGCCAAGACGCGCGGCGCGAGCGCTGCCCCGCGGGTGTCCAGCGGCGTGAGATCGAGCGCGGTCCGGCCCGAGCGGCGCGTGACGCAGATCCGCGAGCGGGCGACCGCGGTCTGGCCATCGACGAGCGTGATGCACAGCTCGCGCGCGGCGGCCGCGCTGAGGTCGCGCGAATCCCAGCCGCCGGCGCTGACGACGCGCAGCGTCATCCGCACGTCGCGCTGGCCAAGCGTCACCTCGGTGAGGTCGAGCGGCCCGGCGGCGTCGCGCGCGTCGGCGGTGGTGGAACGAGTCTCGCCCGTGGCGTCTGCCTCGGCGGCGGCGATCGCCGATGGCGCCGCCAGCAGCGCGAGCGCGAGGCTCACGAGCAGTGATGCGAGCGGTGGCACGGGCGCAGACGCTAACGATCTCGCGCGGGCGCGGGAGCAGTGTGCGCGGTGCTCACCACGGTGCGGGCTCGTAGTCCTTCAGGAAGACGCCGTACAGGTCCTCGCCCGCCTCGCCGCGAACGATCGGGTCGTAGACGCGCGCCGCACCGTCGAGGAGATCAAGCGGCGCATGGAAGCCCGCGTCGGCCAGCCGCATCCTCGTCGGGTGCGGGCGCTCGTCGGTGATCCACCCGGTGTCGACGCTCGTCATGAGGATGCCGTCGCGCAGCAGCTCGTGAGCGCTCGTGCGGGTGAGCATGTTCAGCGCCGCCTTGGCCATGTTCGTGTGCGGATGCCCGGCACCCTTGTAGCCGCGGTGAAACTGCCCCTCGATCGCGGAGACGTTGACGATGTACGTGCGTCGCGCGGGGGAGGAGGCGAGCGCGGGGCGCAGCCGCCCGACGAGGATGAACGGCGCCGTCTGGTTGCACAGCTGAACTTCGAGCAGCTCGACCGGGTCGACCTGCTCGACGTGCTGCACCCAGGAGTTGACGGGGTCCAGGTCGGGCACGAGTCCCCCCGCGTCGATCGCCATTCCGGCGGCGATCCGCTCGGCCGATGCGGACCCCGCGCTCAGCGCCAGGGCGCTGAGGGCCTGCGGCGTCGGCGTCCAGTGCGGCCGTTCGGCGGCGTCGGCCGCCGCCGGCAGTCCAGTCGTGATGCCGGCGGGACCGAACGTGCGGATCGCGGGCAGCGGGCCGCGCGGCAGCGGCGCCGCCTCGGCCTGCGCGAGCAGGGCGTAGGACGCCGCCGAGCGGCGCACGGTCTGGGCCGCGTTGTTGATGAGGATGTCCAGCGGTCCGGCGGCCGCGACGTCGTCTGCGAGCGCCACCACCTGAGCTGGGTTGCGCAGGTCGATCCCGACGATCTGCAGGCGCTCGAGCCACTCGCCACTGTCCTCCATAGCGGCGAAACGGCGCGCGGCGTCGCGCGGAAAGCGCGTCGTGATCGTCGTGTGCGCCCCGTCGCGCAGCAGCCGCAGCGCGATGTACATGCCGATCTTCGCCCGCCCGCCGGTGAGCAACGCGCGGCGCCCGCGTAGATCCGTGCGCGTGTCGCGACGCGCGTGGTTACGTGTGGCGCACGCCCGGCAGAGCTGGTGATAGAAGGCGTCGACCTCGACGTAGCGCTCCTTGCACACGTAGCACTGGCGCGGCTGCACGAGCGTCCCTGCCGTGGCGCCGGCGGCCCGCGCGCGCAGGGGGAGCCCCGCCGTCTCGTCATCGCTGCGCCCGTCGGCGCCGGTTGCCGTGGCGGCGGTCACCGCGGCGTCCGCGGCGAGCACCGCCGCGCGGCGCTCCGCCCGGCGGCGCAGCTTGACGGACTTGTAGAGGCCCGCCGTGGCGCGCCGGATCGCGACCGCGTCAGGGTGGTCGACGGGCAGGTCGTCGAGCTGGTCGAGCACCCGCAGGCAGACGGCGAGATCGGCGGGATCGATGCCGTTCTGGCGCATGGGGCGGAGTCTAGGTAGGGCCTTGCGCGTCAGCGCCCGGCGCGTTGCCATTGCCGGCGTCTCACGCCATCTCGGAGTGGCAGTCCTCCAGCAGCTCTGCCGTCTGCAGCCACGCCGCCTCCAGGCGCTCGCGCTCTGCGACCTGCGCCGCCAGCTCGGGCTGCAGCTCGCGCAGGCGGGTGTGGTCGGTTGCGCTGCTGGCCATCGCCTGGTGCAGCTCGGCCTCCCGCGCGCCGGCGCGCTCCAGCGCCTTCTCGAGGCGCTGGATCTCTTTGCGCGCGGCGCGTGCGGCGCTACGCCCGCCCGCTCGTGC
>DASYVZ010000359.1:0-3051 GCA_035936515.1 Solirubrobacteraceae bacterium
AGACGCAGGCGCGCGGCGGCGGCGACCGCCAGGCCGCCGAGGCCGAGGTGGCCGAGGCCGTGGAGGAGGCGGGCCGCCCGCAACCCGACGCCGTCGTTCCGCAGGCCGCCAACACAGAGGTCGCACCAGCGCAGAAGGACAACGTCAAGGGCGCGTCGCCCGATCCTGCGCCGCCCGCCGAGGACCTGACTCCCGATCCCGCCTCGCCGCCGGTGGAGCCCGGCGAGGAGGCCGCCGCCAAGCCCGCCGCCAAGCGCCGCAAGAAGAAGCCGCCGACCGTCGCTGCGACCGACGCCCCCGCCGAGCCCGCCGCCGCCGAGCCCGTCGCCGAGGTTCCGGCTGCGGACGTGGCCGCCGCACCCGAGCCGGCACCCGCACCCGAGACGGAGGGATCAGCAACGTGAGCACCATCAGCGCCAAGGACGTCAAGGCCCTGCGCGACCAGACCGGCGCGGGCATGATGGATTGCAAGCGCGCCCTGCAGGAGACCGGCGGAGACATCGACGCCGCCGTCGAGCTTCTGCGCGTGCAGCTCGGCAACAAGATCGGCAAGCTCGCAGGCCGCGACGCGACCGAGGGCACCGTGCAGTCCTACATCCACGCCAACGGCAAGGTCGGCGTGCTCGTCGAGGTCGACTGCAACACCGACTTCGTCGCCCGCAACGACGAGTTCGTCGCGTTCGCCAAGGATGTCGCGATGCACGTCGCGGGATCGCCGTCGACGCGCTACGTCTCCGAGGAGGAGATCCCGCAATCCGAACGCGAGAGCGAGCTGCGGATCTTCGAGGGCCAGGCGGCCGACAAGCCGGAGAACGTGCGCGCGAAGATCGCCGAGGGCAAGCTGCGCAAGTGGATGGAGGAGACGGTCCTGCTCAAGCAGCCGCACGTCAACGTCGACAGGTTCGACGGCAAGACGATCGAGGAGCTGCGCGGCGACCTGTCGGCGAAGACCGGCGAGAACGTTGTCATCCGGCGCTTCACCCGGTTCGCGGTCGGCGAGTAGGCTCGCTGCCGTGGCTCGGCGATGACCCCGGCGTCCGCGCCCGCCTTCAAGCGGGTCCTGCTCAAGCTGTCCGGCGAGGCGCTGATGGGCGACCTCGACTACGGGACCGATCCTGAGCGCGTGCGGGCGATCGCCGCGCAGATCGCCGGCGTGCGCCGCAGCGGTGTCGAGATCGCGCTCGTCGTCGGCGCCGGCAACATCTACCGCGGCCTGAAGGGCGCCGCCGCGGGGATGGATCGGGCGACCGCCGACTACATGGGGATGACGGCCACCGTCCTCAACGCGCTGACGATGCAGGACGCGCTGGAGAAGGAGGGGGCCAACACCCGCGTGCAGTCGGCGATCACGATCTCCGAGGTCGCCGAGCCCTATATACGCCGCAGGGCGATGCGCCACCTCGAGAAGGGCCGCATCGTGATCTTCGCGGCCGGCACCGGCAACCCGTTCTTCACGACGGACACGGCGGCCGCGCTGCGCGCCGTCGAGATCCACGCCGAGGCGATCCTCATGGCCAAGAACGGCGTCGAGGGCGTGCTGACCGGGGACCCGCGAACGGACTCCGGCGCGACGCTGATCCGCGAGATCAGCCACATGGACGCGCTGCGGCGCGGCCTGCGGGTGATGGACTACACGGCGCTGACGCTCTGCGCCGAGAATCAGATGCCGCTCTACGTCTTCAACATGAACGACGAGCGCAACATCGAGCGGATAGTGTCCGGCGAACGGGTGGGAACGGTGGTGGTGACGCGAGATGAGTGAGCTGATCGACGAACTGCTGGAGGACGCCCGCGACCGGATGGGCAAGTCCGTCGAGGCGACCAACCACGAGTTCGGGTCCGTCCGCACCGGGCGGGCGAGCCCGGCGCTGCTCGACCGCGTCCACGTCGACTACTACGGCGTCTCGACGCCGCTGCGCCAGCTCGCCACGATCAACGCCGCCGAGGCGCAGCTGCTGACGGTGCAGCCCTACGACAAGTCGTCGCTCAAGGCAATCGAGAAGGGCATCACCGAGGCGAACCTCGGGCTGACGCCCAGCAATGACGGCAACATCATCCGGCTCGTCATCCCGCAGCTGACGGAGGAGCGCCGGCGCGAGTTCGTGAAGATGGTCCGCCACATCGCCGAGGAGGGGCGGATCGCGATTCGCAACGTGCGCCGCGACGTCATGCACGACCTGCGCGAGCTCAAGGAGAGCGGCGACGTCGGAGCCGACGAGGAGCACCGCGCCGAGACGGCCCTGACGAAACTCACGAACGACAAGATCGCCGAGCTCGACGCGCTGCTGAAGGGCAAAGAAGAAGAGATCCTCGAGGTCTAGTGTCGGCGCAGGGCGGCGAGGCGGCGCGCTACGTCGCGATCATCACCGATGGCAACGGACGCTGGGCGAAGTCGCGCGGCCTGGCGACGATCGACGGTCACCGCGCCGGCGCCGACAACCTCAAGGCCCGCCTGCGCGACGCCGGCGAGCTGGGCGTGCTCGAGCTGACGGTCTACTCGTTCTCGACGGAGAACTGGACGCGCCCGGAGGACGAGGTCAGCGGCCTCATGGCGATGTTCGCCGAGCGGATCGTCGAGGAGACGCCGGAGCTGCACGACAGCGGCGTGCGGATCCGCTTCCTCGGGCGCCGCGACGGCGTCGACCCCAAGCTCGTCGAGCAGATGCAGTGGGCCGAGGCGCTGACTGCCGGCAACGACAAGATCACGCTGTACGTCGCCTTCAACTACGGCGGCCGCGCGGAGATCGTCGACGCCGCCAAGCGGTTCGAGGGCGGCGACGAGGACGACTTTCGCAAGCTGCTCTACGCACCCGAGATGCACGACCCGGACCTCATCATCCGCACGAGCGGCGAGAAGCGCCTGAGCAACTACCTCATGTGGCAGTCCGCCTACTCGGAGCTCGTCTTCAGCGAAGTGCTGTGGCCGGATTTCGATCGCCGCGACTTCGAGGCCGCGATGATGGAGTACGCCGTCCGCCGGCGGCGCTTCGGGGGCCGCTGATGGCCGCCCGCCCGCCCGGCGTCCGCCGGCGTCCCTCGGCGGCGCCCCGG
>DASYVZ010000360.1:0-3082 GCA_035936515.1 Solirubrobacteraceae bacterium
CGAGCTGCTCATGCTCGCCGGCCGCTCGCTGCCGCACGCGATCATGATGATGATCCCGGAGGCCTTCGAGGATCGCGACGACCTGCCGGACTACCTCAAGGGCTTCTACGCCTTCCACTCCTGCCTGATGGAGCCGTGGGATGGACCGGCCGCGGTCGCGTTCACGAACGGCTCGGTCGTGGGTGCCACGTTGGACCGCAACGGCCTGCGCCCCGGGCGCTGGGTCGAGACGCACGACGGTCTTGTCGTGCTCGGCTCCGAGGCGGGGCTGCTGCCGATCCGCAACGACCAGATCAAGCGCCTCGGCCGCCTCCAGCCGGGCAAGCTCTTCCTCGTCGACCTCGAGCGCCATCGCATCGTCGAGGACGAGGAGGTCAAGCACGAGGTCGGCACGCAGCGCCCCTACGGCGAGTGGTTCGAGCGCAACACGATCCACTTCGACGACCTCGCGCCCGCGCACGTCACGATGAGCGGCCTGCAGCCCACGAAGCTGCGCCAGCTGGCCTTCGGCTATACGCAGGAGGATCTGCGCGTGCTGATCGCGCCGATGGCGTCGACCGGCGCCGAGCCGATCGGCTCGATGGGCAACGACAACGCGCTCGCCGTGCTGTCGGACCGCCGTCCGCCGCTGTTCTCCTACTTCAAGCAGCTCTTCGCGCAGGTGACCAACCCGCCGATCGACCCGATCCGCGAGAACATCGTCATGTCGCTGGCGACCGCGATCGGCGGCGAGCGCAACCTGCTCACCGAGACGCCCGAGCACGCGCACAAGCTCATCCTCGACCAGCCGGTCCTGCGCAACCACGAGCTCGAGACGCTGCGCATGGTGCACGACGAGATCTTCCGTGCACACACGCTGGACATCACGTGGGCGATCGAGGACGGGGCCGAGGGGATGCGCGCCGCGCTGGCCAAGCTCTGCGACGACGCGCATGACGCCGTCGAGGCCGGCGTCAGCGTGCTGATCCTGTCCGACCGCCAGCTCGGCCCCAAGCGCGTGGCGATTCCGTCGCTGCTCGCCGTGGCCGCCGTCCACGAGCACCTCGTGCGCGAGGGCACGCGCCTGCAGACCGGCCTCGTGCTCGAGTCCGGTGAGCCGCGCGAGGTTCACCACATGGCGACGCTGATCGGCTATGGCTGCGAGGCGATCAACCCCTACCTGCTGCTCGACACCGTCGACGAGATGGTCGCCGAGGGCCGCATCCCGAAGGTCGACGACGCCGACAAGGCCGAGCGCAACACCGTCAAGGCGATCGGCAAGGGCCTGCTCAAGACGATCTCGAAGATGGGGATCTCGACGACGCAGTCCTACTGCGGCGCGCAGATCTTCGAGGCCGTCGGCCTCGAGAAGGGCCTCATCGACCGCCACTTCACCGGCACCGCGTCGCGGATCGGCGGCATCGGCATGGAGGTGCTGGCGGCCGAGACGCTCGACCGCCACGCCGAGGCCTATCCCACCGACCACGAGAAGCTGCTGCCGGTCGGCGGCATCTACGCCTGGCGCCGCGACGGCGAGTATCACCAGTGGAACCCCGAGACGATCGCCCTGCTGCAGCACTCCGTGCGCGCCAACGGCTCCAACGGCGACGCGCTGGCCAAGTACCGCGAGTACGCCACGCTCGTCAACGACGACGCGGCGCGACGGTCGACGCTGCGCGGCCTCATGACGTTCAAGACCGACGGCGTGCAGCCGATCCCGCTCGAGGAGGTCGAGGAAGCCAAGGAGATCGTCAAGCGCTTCGCGACCGGCGCGATGTCGCTCGGCTCGATCTCGCGTGAGTCACACGAGACGCTGGCGATCGCGATGAACCGCCTCGGCGGCAAGTCCAACACCGGCGAGGGCGGCGAGGATCCCGTCCGCTTCACGCCCGACGACAACGGCGACTCGCGCCGCTCGGCGATCAAGCAGGTCGCCAGCGGGCGCTTCGGCGTGACGATCCACTACCTCGTCAACGCCGACCAGCTGCAGATCAAGATGGCGCAGGGCGCCAAGCCCGGCGAGGGCGGCCAGCTGCCCGGCCACAAGGTCGACGAGTACATCGGCGGCGTGCGCCACACGACCCCCGGCGTCGGGCTCATCTCGCCGCCGCCACACCACGACATCTATTCGATCGAGGACCTCAAGCAGCTCATCTACGACCTGCGCTGCTCGAACCCGACCGGCCACGTCTCGGTCAAGCTCGTCGCCGAGGTCGGCGTGGGAACGGTCGCCGCGGGCGTCGCGAAGGCCAACGCCGACCACGTGCTCATCTCCGGCCACGACGGCGGCACCGGCGCCTCGCCGCTGAGCTCGATCCAGGCAGCCGGCGTGCCGTGGGAGATCGGCCTGGCCGAGACGCAGCAGACGCTGCTGCGCAACGACCTGCGCTCGCGCATCATCGTCCAGACCGACGGCCAGCTCAAGACGGGCCGCGACGTCGCGATCGCGGCGATGCTCGGGGCCGACGAGATGGGCTTCTCGACGGCCCCGCTGATCGCCGCCGGCTGCATCATGATGCGCGCCTGTCACCTCAACACGTGCCCGGTCGGCATCGCGACGCAGGACCCCGAGCTGCGCAAGCGCTTCACGGGCACGGCCGAGCACGTCGTCAACTACTTCTTCTTCGTCGCAGAGGAGGTGCGCGAGATCATGGCCTCCCTCGGCATCCGCTCGGTCGACGAGCTGATCGGGCGCTCGGACCTGCTCGTGCAGGACGAGGCGATCGCGCACTGGAAGGCGCGCGGCGTCGACCTCTCGAACGTCCTCGCGATGCCCGACCTGCCCGAGGGGGCGCCGCTGCATCGCGTGCGCCCGCAGGAGCAGGTGCTCGACGACGCGCTGGACTGGCAGCTCGTCTCGCAGTCGACGGAGGCGATCAGCGATGGCACGCCGGTCTCGCTCGAGCACCCGATCCGCAACGTCAACCGCTGTGTCGGCGGCATCCTCTCCAGCCACATCGCCCGCGAGCGCGGCGCCGAGGGGCTGCCGCCGGGGACGATCCGCGTCGAGTTCCGCGGGTCGGCCGGGCAGTCGTTCGGCGGCTGGCTCGCGCCGGGCGTGGAGTTCACCCTGCACGGCGACGCCAACGACTACACCGGCAAG
>DASYVZ010000361.1:0-2174 GCA_035936515.1 Solirubrobacteraceae bacterium
CGTCTGGCGCGGCGCCCCGAAAATCCGCGCGAGCTCCAGCAGCGCGGCGGTCCCCGACAGCTCGGCCTCGGCACGCGTCCCGGCGGCGTCGCGGTGAGCGACGACGACGACGCGCTCGTCGATCGTCCCCGCGCGCTCGGCGATCACCGTACGCAGCGTTTGGCGCCCGTCGATCGTCTCGCCCTCGTGCGTCGCGGTTCGCACGCGAAAGCCGGGCGCCTGTCCCATCTGCCGCGCGATCACCGCCGCCAGGCGGTTGTCGGCCTCCGAGCCCGGGCGCCGGTTCGGGAAGCGCTCGGACAGTCCGCGCACGCCGCCACCGTCGCCGTAGGCGCGGTCAAACGCGCGCTTGCCCTGGAAGGCATCGGGCGCGAGCGCGGTGCGCAGCGGCTGCGGGCGGTTCTCCAGCGAGAACGCGAGCAGCACGAATGCGAACAGCACCGGGATGAGCGCGGCACGGTAGATGCGCGGGTCGATCATCAGCGTTGTCACACTATTGGGGATGGTGGATCGCGCTCCTCGCATCCTTCTCGTCGACGACGAGCACGCCATCCAGACGCTGCTCTCCTATCCCCTGCGCAAAGACGGCTACGACGTCGTCCAGGCGACCGACGGCCGCGCCGCGCTGGACCGCTTCGCGGAGGGCACCTACGACCTCGTCGTGCTCGACCTCATGCTGCCCAAGCTCGACGGGCTCGAGGTCTGCCGCCGCATCCGCGCGCGCAGCACCGTGCCGATCATCATGCTGACCGCGCGCGCCGAGGAGATCGACAAGGTCGTCGGGCTGGAGATCGGCGCCGACGACTACATCACCAAGCCGTTCTCGATGCGGGAGTTCCGCAGCCGCGTGAAGGCGGCGCTGCGGCGCGCCGAGATGCAGCCGCATGACGGCGCCGGCGGCCCCAACGGCCGCAACGGGCCACTCGAGGTCGCCGGCCTGCGGATCGACTTCGACAAGCGCGCGGTCACCGTACGCGGCGAGCCGGCGCAGACGACGTTCGTCGAGTTCGAGATTCTCGCGGCGCTGGCGACGGCGCCCGGGCGCGTCTTCACGCGCGAGATGCTGCTCACGCGGATCTGGGGCGACGCCGCGTACCGGGACCCGCGCACGATCGACGTCCACATCCGCCACCTGCGCGAGAAGCTCGAGCTCGACGCCAAGCGTCCGGAGTACCTCTTCACGGTGCGCGGCGTCGGCTACCGCTTCCGCGACGACGCCGAACGGTGAGACCGGCCGTCGTAGGTCTCGTGCGGCCGCGCTCGCTGCGCGCGCAGCTGACGATCCTGTCGGTCGCGGTCACGCTCGTCGCCCTGCTCGCCGTGCTGTTCTACGTCACGCCGCAGCTCGAGTCCTCACTGCGCAACCAGAAGCTGCGGTCGCTGACAGAGACCGCGCGGGCGTTCGAGCCGCAGATCACCCGTCCGCTGCGCCGCAACGCCGACAACAAGACCATCGACGACATCGTCTCGAGAGTCAGCGACCGCACCAACGCGCGCGTCACGCTGCTGCTCGTCAACGACGGCACCGAGGGCCTCGAGCTCGCGGTCTTCTCGGACTCCTACACCGAGAACCGCATCACCGACCTCGATCTCGCGGTCGCCGACAGAGCCGCGCGCAGCGGGCGCATCGCGGCCGGCTCGGGCGCATCGCGCGACGGCGAGCTCGCCCAGGTCGCGCTGCCGATCCTCGACGAGGGGACCGTCAGCCGTGTCGCCGTCTTCTCGGCGCCGATGGCCGACGTGCGCGGCAACGTCGCGCTGATCCGCCGCCAGATCCTCATCGCCGGCGCGCTCGGGCTTCTGCTCGCGCTCGCCGGCGGCTTCGTCGTCTCGCGCTCGATGGCGCGCCGCGTGCGCGACCTCGAGCGCGGCGCGGGACAGGTGGCCGGCGGCGACTTCACGGCGGTCTTTCCGACGGGCAAGGACGACGAGCTCGGGCAGCTCGCGCGTGCTCTGGATGACATGCAGCACCAGCTCGCGCGGCTGGAGAGCGCGCGCCGGCGCTTCATCGCCACCGCCTCGCACGAGCTGCGCACGCCGATCTTCTCGATCGGCGGCTTCCTCGAGCTCATGGAGGACGAGGACCTCGACGAGGACACGCGGCGCCAGTTCGTCGCGACGGTGCGCGAGCAGGTCGAGCGCCTGGGCAAGCTCGCCACCGACCTGCTCGACCT
>DASYVZ010000362.1:0-10519 GCA_035936515.1 Solirubrobacteraceae bacterium
CGCCCCCTTCACCCCGGCTGCCGTCGACGCCGCCGTCCGCGAGGAGCTGCTCCCGCGCCTGCTCGGTCAGTGAGAGCTGCTCGCGGCGCTGTCCGCAGCGGTCGCGTCCTCGGCCAGCGCGCGTACGACGAACGCGGTGAACAGCAGCAGCCCCGGATCGATCGCGGATCGGTCGTCGACGTCGATGCGCACCGGGCGCTTGCCCCAGCCCCTGCCCTCGAGCACGGCGAGTCGGCGCTCGCCGTCGGCGAGCGCGTAGTGCTCGCTCCAGTTGCTGTCGGGCTCGAGCACGTACTCGTGCTCCTCCCACCGCAGCGTTCCACCGCGCTTGAGCGAGCGGCCCACGAACGTCCCGACCACGCTGCCCGCGGGGTCGGTGGCCTCGATCCGAGACCTCCACAACCCGCGCCGGGCCAGCCCCCACCGGCGCTCAGCGGCCTCGGCCGTCGCCCAGCGCGACGCCCAGCCGCCGAGGCGCAGCGTCCCGATGCCGTCCAGATCGAAGCGGCGGCGGTCGCCGGAGCTGCGGGTCAGCGCCAGTTCGATCATCCGCGCAGACGATACGGGCGCGTGTTCGCGACGTGGCCGGCCGTGCGTCCGCGCCGCCGTGAGGCGGCGGCCCGCTCCCCGTGGCGCTCAGCGCCGGTCGGCGAGCAGCTTGGCGGCATCACGGACGGCGTCGGCGAACGGCGAGAGTACAGCGTCGGCGCCGCGGTCGTACAGCAGCGCGATCTCCGCGTCGTGGTGCGTCGTCACGGCGGTGCGGCCCCCATAGCCGTAGTGGCCGAGCGTGTGCAGCAGTGCGAAGTTCGCATCCAGCCGCGGAACCGTGCTGACGATCCAGTGCGCCTGGTCGAGCGGGAGCGCGGCGGCGAGCTCGGGATCCTCGATGTCACCGTACATCGCCGGTCGCCCCTCGTCCCGCCACGCCGACAGAGCGCGCGGGTCGAAGTCGACGAGCAGCACGCGGCGCCCCTGCTCGGCGAGCGCGTGAGCCATCCGCCCGCCGTAGCGCCCGCCGCCGCAGACCACGATCTCCACCGGTTCGGCGTCCCCCTCGTCGTCCTCCTCGCCCGCGAACTCGACGCGCGAGCGCTCGAAGACGCCCAGCCGCGGAGCCACGCGCTCATAGAAGCGGTGCGAGTACAGGATCGCGTAGGTGGAGACCGAGATCGTGATCAGCCCGACCGCCGTGATCAGCGCCAGCGCCTCGTCGTCGATGTGCCCGAGCGTCACGCCGAGGGCCCCGAGGATCAGCGAGAACTCGCTGATCTGGCTGAGCGTCACACCGGTGAGGAACCCGACGCGCTTGCGATAGCCCATCAGACCCATCACCACCATCACGATCAGCGGCTTGCCGATCAGCACGAACCCCGACAGCACGAGCGCGCTCGCGAGCTGATCGCCGAGGCCACCGAGGTCGAGCCGGGCGCCGAGGTCGAGGAAGAAGAACAGCAGCAGGAAGTCGCGCAGCGGGACCAGGCGGCCGGCGATCGCCTCCCGATAGGGCGACGAGGCGAGGGCGACGCCGCCGAGGAACGCGCCGACCTCCTGTGAGAAGCCCAGCATGTCGCCGCCCGCCGCCAGGCCGACGCCCCAGGCGATCGCGGCGAGCACGAGCAGCTCGGGCGAGTGTGCGAGGCGATGCAGGACGGGCGTCAGGACGTAGCGCATGAGCAGGCCGAGCCCGCCGATCAGCAGGCCGCCCTTGAGGACGACGAGCAGCACCTCGGTGGTCACGTCACCGCCCTCGCCGGCTCCGACGGCCGTCAGCGTGATCATCGCCAGCACCACGACGATGTCCTGCACGATGAGGATGCCGACGGCGATGCGTCCGTGGAGATCGTCGATCTCCCGCTTGTCCGACAGGAGCTTGACGATGATGATCGTGCTCGAGAACGTCAGCGCGACCGCGACGTAGAGCGCGGCGGCGACGTCGAGCCCGAGCGTCAGCACGATCGCGAAGCCGACGATCGCGGTGAAGAGGATCTGCGCGAGCCCCGCGATCAGCGCGACACGGCCGGTCGTCCTGATCAGGCGCAGATCGAGCTTCAGGCCGACGACGAACAGCAGCAGCGCGATGCCGAGCTCCGCCAGCAGCTCGATCTCGTCCTCCGCGCTGACGATCTCGAACCCCGACGGCCCCGCCAGGATGCCGACGACGAGAAACGCGACGATCAGGGGCTGGCGGAAACGCAGCGCGAGGGCACCGACGAAGGCGGCCACCAGCAGGAGGACCGCGATCTCGTGGAAGGCGTGATCGAAGGTCAGGGTCCCTCGCCCCCGCCGCTCAACGCGCCGCTCGCGCGCGCTTGCGCAGCGCGGAGAACTCGGCCCACGATCGCGTGTTCGCGACGTGGTCGGGCGTCAGCCAGGCACGTCGTGCCGTGGCGATGCCCCAGCGCACGTGCTGGAGGCGATCGGCGCCGTGGGCGTCGGAGTCGACGAGCAGCAGCACGCCGTTGTCCGCCGCCGCGCGCGCGTTGACGTCGTCGAGGTCGCGACGGTCGGGAGCGGAGTTGATCTCGAGCATCGTGCCGGTGCGCGCAGCGGCCGCGATGACGTCGTCGAGGTTCAGCGCGTAGGGCTGGCGGGAGGTGATCTTGCGCCCGGTGGGATGGCCGATCGCGTCGATCCAGGGGTGCTCGATCGCGGCGACCATGCGCTTGGTCATCTCGGCGGCCGGCATGCCGAAGGACGTGTGCACCGAGCCGATCACCCAGTCCAGACGCGCGAGCAGCTCGTCGTCGTAGTCCGGCGAGCCGTCGGGCAGGATGTTCGTCTCGGTGCCGGCGAGGATCGTGATGCCCTCGACGATCTCGTTGGCGGCGGCGACGCGCTCGATCTGGCGCTCGAGCTCGTCGGGCGTGACGTGGTTGCCGAAGCCGTGCGTCGCCGAGTGGTCGGTGATCGCGAGGTACTCGTAGCCGCGCGCGAGCCCCGCGCGCGCCATCTCCTCGATGGTGTCGCGCCCGTCGGAGGCGCGCGTGTGCATGTGCAGGTCGCCGCGCAGGTCGTCGACGGTGACGAGCTGCGGCGCCACGAACTGCGCCGACAGCTCCCCGCGATTCTCGCGCAGCTCGGGCTCGGGGTACGTCAGCCCGAGGCGCTCGTAGACCTCCTCCTCGCTCGCGCAGCGCAGCGTCTCGCGGGTCTCGTCGTCGAGGATCCCGTACTCGCTGACGTGCAGGCCGCGGCGCACGGCCGCCTCGCGCAACGCGACGTTGTGCGCCGCCGACCCGGTGAAGTGCTGCAGCAGGTTGCCGAAGTTGTCGGGCGAGACGACGCGCAGGTCGACCGGCAGGCCCGTGTGGGTGCGCCCGCGCGCGGCGTTGTCATTCGGCGCGGACGCCGCCTCGATGAGCTCGAGCTCGCCCAGCGCGCGCGCCAGCGCACCGGGGTCGCTCGCCGTGGCGATGATGTCGAGATCCTTGACCGAGTCGGCCTGGCGCCGCGCCGACCCGGCGAGCTCGACGCGCTCGGACGCGGGGTGCTCGCGCAGCGCCGCCACGATCTGCTCGCCGATCTCCAGCGCCCGGTGCAGCAGAACGCGCTGGGCCGGCCGCTCGCCTATGCCGGCCTCCAGCGAGGACAGCACCGAGGCTTCGAACTTCGGCCCGAAGCCCTTGACGTCCCGCAGCTGCTGACCCTCCACCGCCGCGCGGAGCGCGTCCAGCGAATCGATGCCCAGCTCGTCGAAGAGCTTGCGCGCGCGCTTGGGCCCGAGGCCGGGCAGGCGCGTCATGTCCAGCAGTCCGGCCGGATACTTCGCGCGCAGCTTGACCGCGGACGGGATGTCGCCGGTCTTCAGCAGCGCGACGATCTTCTCCTCGAGCGTCTTGCCGATGCCGGGCAGCGACGTCACCGTGCCGTTGCGCGCGAGCCCCGCCACGGAGACCGTCGCCTCGCGCGCGGCCTTCGCCGCCGACCGGTACGCGAGCACGCGATGCACGATCGCGCCGTCGAGCTCGTAGAGGTCCGCCAGCTCGTCGAACGCGGCCGCGATCTGGAGGTTCGAGGGGTCCGACGCCATCGGGGTCGTAGGGTAGTCGCGCCGATGCCCGCCGCCGCTTGGCTCATCCTGCCCACGTACGACGAGGCCGAGAACATCGCGGCGATCGTCGCGGCGGCGCGTGAGGTGCTCGAGCAGGCGATGCCGGGCGACCACCGGATCCTCATCGTCGACGACGGCTCGCCCGACGGAACGGGGCAGATCGCCGACCGCCTCGCGGCCGAGCACCCCGACGTGGAGGTCCTGCACCGCACGACCCGCGAGGGGCTCGGCCCCGCGTACCTCGCAGGCTTCGCGCGCGCGCTGGAGGGCGGAGCGCGGTTCATCCTGGAGATGGACTCCGACTTCTCGCACGACCCGGCCGACCTCGCGCGCTTGCTCGCGGCGATGACGGACGCCGACGTCGCGCTCGGCTCGCGCTACGTCGCCGGCGGCGGCGTCACCAACTGGGGACGCATCCGGCGCTTCGTCAGCCGCGGCGGCTCGTGGTACGCCCGCAAGGTCCTCGGCCTCGAGGTGCGCGACCTGACCGGCGGCTTCAAGTGCTTTCGCCGTGAGGTGCTCGAGGCGATCGACCTGCCGACGGTGCGCTCGCGCGGCTACGCCTTCCAGGTCGAGCTCACGCATCGCGCGATTCACGCCGGCTTTCGCGTCGTCGAGCTGCCGATCGTCTTTCGCGAGCGCGAGCTCGGGCACTCGAAGATGTCGTGGCGGATCGCGGGCGAGGCCGCGTGGCTCGTGCCGCAGCTGCGCTGCGGTCGCACATCCGGCCAGCGACGCGCAGGCTGATCGCGACGCAGCGCCGCGCCCGCCGATGCGAGGTCGGTGCAGACGTCGGACTTCGCACTCGTACGCGGCCTCGCCGACACGCGCGCAACCCTCACCGAGTGGAACGACCGGCCGGGGCCGGTCGTCGCACGCTGGCTCGCGGGCGCCTTCGCGATCGCCGTCGCGCTGCTGTTCTCCGTCTGGCTGATCGCGACGGCGTCGGTGCCGGATCGCGGCATGGCTTTTCTCAACCTGGGCGACCAGCCCAACATCGGACAGGTCCTGCACGTCGTGGCCCGCAACTCGCTCGTGCTGGCGTTGCACGCGATGGCCTGCGTGGCGGGCTTCATCGCCGGCAGCTCGCTGCCTTTCGAGGCGCAGCGGCGCAGCGGCGCCTGGCGCTGGGTCCACGAGAAGGCCGGTCCGCTGACCATCGCGTTCGTCGTCGCCGCCACGACGTTCTCGCTCGTCACGCAGGCGCTCGTGCTCGGCGCCGGAGCCGCGTCGCTCGCCGCGCAGCTCGACATCGGTCCGGGCCTGCTGCTCATCGGCGTGCTGCCGCACGCGCTGCCCGAGCTCGTCGCGCTCTTTCTCCCGCTGGCGGCGTGGATGATCGCCAGCCGCCAGAGCGAATGGCACGAGCTGCTCGCCGCGACGTTCGTGACCGTGCTGCTCGCGGTCCCCGTGCTCGTCGCCTCGGCGTTCGTCGAGGTCTACATCAGCTCCGGTCTGCTGCGCTGGCTCGCCGGGTAAGGCCTCCTCGACCCACGAAAAGCTCCTCGCTTCATTTTGTATAGTGGGTCGGAGCCACGACTCAAGGAGACCATCAATGGCCGGTTCGATCATCGAAGTCACCGACGACAACTTCCAGGCCGAGGTCATGGAGTCTGAGACCCCGATCCTCGTGGACTTCTGGGCGCCGTGGTGTGGCCCCTGCCGCGCGATCGCTCCACTGCTCGAGGAGATCGCCGACGGCCGCGACGACGTCCGGATCGTCAAGCTCAACGTCGACGAGAACCAGCAGACGGCCGCCCGGTACGGGATCCTCTCGATCCCCACGCTCATCCTCTTCAACAACGGCGCGGAGGCCAAGCGCCTGCGCCCGACGCGCAACAAGAGCCAGCTCGAGCAGCAGCTCGAACTCGAGCCGGCCGCCTGACCTGACCGGCGCCGCCTTGGCGCCATGACGTTGCGAAGGCCGGCCGCCCTGTGCGGCCGGCCTTCGTCTTTTTGGTCGAGCCGGCGGGCGCGGCGGCACGCATCTAGTCTGTGGCGGTGCCCCGCCGTCGAGAGCGCATCCTCGGGTTCGACCGGCTCAACGGCATCGAGATCGCGGATCTCGCCGACCGCCTCATGGAGGTGTGGCCGAGCGATCGCGGCGATCGCGACGCGATCGCGCAGGCTCGCGCGCACGTCGATGCGCTCGAGCGCAGCGGCGAGCAGATCGCGCGAGTCGCCGTCGACCTGCGGGCCGAGCTGGACCGGATCGCCGGTCCGTGAGCAACGGCGACGGCCCGGCCGCGGCGCGTTGGCGGCGCCTGGTCGGCGACCGGCTCGCCGAGCTCGAGCGGCTGTCCCCCGCCGCGGGCTCCGTGAGCGGCAGCTTCTGGGACAGCCGCGCCGACCGCTACGCCGCCGCCGTACGGCGCGCGAACACCGAGCGCGATCCGTTTCTGCGCCGGCTGCGGCGTCTGACGGACGCGTCGAGCACGGTGATCGACGTCGGCGCCGGCACCGGGCGCTTCGCGCTCGTGCTCGCGGACGGCGTCGGCCATGTCACGGCGGTCGAGCCGAGCTCGGCGATGCTCGCCATCCTCGAGCGCGACGCGCAGGAGCTCGGCACCACGAACGTGACCGCGGTACAGGCCAGCTGGGACGAGGCGCGCGTGGAGCCCGCCGACGTCGCGTTCTCGGCCTTCGTGCTCACGCTCGTGCCCGATGCCGTCCCCTTTCTGGCCAAGCTCGACGCGACGGCCCGCCACCACGCGCTGCTGTACCTCGGCGCCTACAGCGGCGATGCCGTCCTCGACCCGCTGTGGCGCCACTTCCACGGCGCGCCGCGCGTGCCGGGCCCGAGCTATCTCGATGCCGTCGCCGTCCTGCGCGAGCTCGGGATCGAGCATCGGGTCAGGGTCGTCGAGATCCCCGACCACCGGCGCTGGGCGACCGTCGAGGACGCCGTCGAGTCCTACCGCGATGCGCTGCTGCTCGACGACACAGCGCATGTGCGCGCCGAACTCGCCAACCTGCTGGCGAGCTGGCTGCTCGGTCGCCGCGGGGCCTACCGGTCGCCGCTGCGGGTCGTGCCGGCGGCAATCGTCGACTGGACGGGCGGCCAGCTCGCCGAACGTTGATCGGCGTGCGCCGGCCGCTCAGGCGGCGCGGGCAACCGAGATGCGCAGCTCGCGGCCCTCGATGCTGGCGGTCTCGCCGCTGCCGTTGCCGTCGTACGCCACGCTCACGGCGAGCACCTCGCCGACGAGGTACGTCTCGTGGTGGCGCGCGGCCTCCAGCAGCGTCGCGTCCCCGTCGAGTCCGAGGTTGATGCGGTCGGAGATGTCCAGGCCGGCCTCGCGGCGGGCGAGCTGGACGGCGTGCACGATCTCGCGGGCCAGGCCCTCGCGGCGCAGGTCCTCGTCGATCGAGAGCTCGAGCGCGACGGCGTGCGAGCCCTCCCGCTCGAGCTGGTAGTCCTGCAGCGGCGCGAGCGCGACGAGCAGGTCGTCGGGCCCGAGCGTGTGGTCGTGGCCGTCGATGAAGATGCCGATCTCGCGGCCCTCGCGCAGCGACACCGCAACGTGCTCGGGATCGAGCGCGGCGACCGCCTCGGCGACCTGCGGCATCGCCTTGCCGAAGCGCGGCCCGAGCGTGCGGTAGTTGGGCTTCAGCGTGTAGGAGCCCAGCTCGTCGGCCTGATCGACGAAGCGCACCTGCTTGACGTTGAGCTCCTCGCGCACGATGTCGGCGAGCCGCTCGATCGCCTCGCGCTCGCGGCCGGCGGCCACGACCACGACCTCGTGCAGCGGCTGGCGGACCTTGATTTTCGCGGCGCCCCGGGCGGCGAGGCCCAGGCGGACCGTCTCGCGGGCGACCGCCATCGCCGACTCGAGCGCCTCGTCGCGCGGCTCGGGCACGGGCCAGTCGGTCAGGTGAACGCTCGGCTCGGTCCCGTCGAGGTTGTCGTAGATCTCGTCGGCGACGAACGGCGTGTAGGGCGCGAGCAGTTGGCTGACCGTGACCAGGCACGAGCGCAGCGTCTCGAGCGCGACCGGATCGCCCTCCCAGAAGCGCGGCCGCGAGCGGCGCACGTACCAGTTGGAGAGGTCGTCGACGAACTCCGTGATCGCGCGGCCGCCGGTCGTCGCGTCGTAGTTCTCGAGGCGGTCGGTGACGAGCTCGACGGTGGCGCTCAGGCGCGAGCGGATCCAGCGGTCAAGGTCGGTCTCGTCTCCCGCGCCGCCTCGGCCCCGGTTTCGACCTCCGGTGTGAGTTACCGCGGACTCGTACATCGTGGCGACGCGGTACGTGTTCCACAGCTGGCGCAGGAACAGCCGCACGCCCTCGCCGATCGCCTCGGCCGAGAAGAGGTAGCCGTCCCACGGCTGCTTGGAGGTGAAGAAGTACCAGCGCAGCGCGTCGGCGCCGAAGCGGTCGATGACGTCCCACGGGCCGACGACGTTGCCCCGGGACTTCGACATCTTCTGGGCCTTGGCGTCGAGGATGAGCCCCAGGCAGACGACGTTGCGGTAGGGCACCTCGGGCCCGCGCAGCAGCGTCGAGACCCCGAGCAGGGAGTAGAACCAGCCGCGCGTCTGATCGAGGGCCTCGCAGATGAAGTCCGCGGGGTAGAGCTCGTCGAGCCCCGCCTGGCCGTCGACGAGCGCATGGCGCTGGGCGAACGGCATCGCGCCCGAGTCGAACCAGACGTCGATGACCTCGGGAACGCGCGTCGCCGTCTCGCCGCACTCCTCGCAAGGGAACGTGACCTCGTCGCAGTACGGGCGGTGCGGGTCCTCCAGCCGTACGCCCGAGCGCTGCTCGAGGTCGTCGAAGGAGCCGACGACCGTGACGTGGTCGTTCGCGCAGCGCCAGACCGGCAGCGGCGTGCCCCAGTAGCGCTCGCGCGACAGCGCCCAGTCGACGTTGTTCTCCAGCCAGCGCCCGAAGCGCCCCTCCTTGATGTGCTCGGGATGCCACTCGATCTGCTCGTTGGCCGCGAGCAGCCCGTCGCGGATCTGCGACGTGGCGATGTACCAGGAGGGCTTGGCGTAGTACAGCAGCGGGGTGGAGCAGCGCCAGCAGTGCGGATAGGAGTGCTCGTAGCGCTCGGCGCGCAGCAGGCGCCCGCGGGTCTCGAGGTCTGCCACGAGGTCCTCGTCGGCGTCCTTGACGAAGCGCCCGGCGTAGCGGCCGATCCGCTCGTCGTAGGTGCCGTCGGGCAGCACCGGGTTGACGACGTTCAGGCCGTACTGCGCGCCGAGGCGAAAGTCGTCCTCGCCGAAGGCGATCGCCGTGTGCACGAGGCCGGTGCCGTCGTCGGCGGTGACGAAGTCACCGAGCAGGACGGTGTGGCCGCGCTCGCCGTAGACGTCGGCAGAGAGGTAGCCGAAGGGCGGCTCGTAGCGCACGCCGTCGATCGCGGCACCGGGAAATCGCTCGAGGATCTGCACGTTCGCCCGATCGCCGAGCACCTTCTCGACGAGCGCCTCGGCGAGCACGACCGGCGCCTCGAGGCGGCCGGTCTTCGCGCGCACGTAGGTGAGCTCGGGGTCGACGGCGACGGCGGCGTTGGAGACGAGCGTCCACGGCGTCGTCGTCCAGATCAGCAGCTCGTCGCCGGCCTGCAGCGGACCGCCGTCGCGCCTGACCTTGAAACGCACGTAGACGGAGGGATCCTCGACGTCCTGATAGCCGAGCGCGACCTCGTGGCTCGACAGCGCCGTGCCGCAGCGCGGGCAGTAAGGGACGACCTTGTGGCCCTCGTAGAGCATGCCGTTGTCGGCGATCGCCTTGAGCGACGACCAGACCGACTCGATGTAGGTCGAGTCGAGCGTGCGGTAGGCGTTGTCGAGGTCCAGCCAGAAGCCGATCCGCTCCGTCAGCGCGTTCCAGTCCTCCAGGAAGGTGAAGACCGACTCACGGCACTTCTGGTTGAACTCGGCGATGCCGAACTGCTCGATCTCCTCCTTGCGCGTGATCCCGAGCTGCTTCTCGACGGCGATCTCGACCGGCAGCCCGTGGCAGTCCCAGCCGCCGCGGCGCTCGACGAGGCGCCCGCGCATCGTGCGGTAGCGCGGGAAGATGTCCTTGAAGGCCCGGCTGAGGACGTGGTGCACGCCCGGCGGGCCGTTGGCCGTGGGCGGGCCCTCCCAGAAGACCCATGGCTCGCCGCCGGCGCGACGGCGCACGGACTCGGCGAAGACGTCGCGCTCGCGCCAGCGGTCGAGCACCTGCTGCTCGAGGTCGGGGAACGACACCTGCGCATCGACGGGCCGCTTAGCCATGTCCGCTCAGTGTAGGTAGAGCAGCGCCACACCCGGCGCTGTGGACGCTCGGCTCGGGGCGCTCGAGGCGCGGAGCCGCGCGCACGGCGGCGGGCCCCTACGGGAGCATGCCGGGAGGACCGAGGATCTCGATCTCGTGCTCGGCGGCGACCGCCGTCAGCACAGCGGGGTCGAGGTCGTCGAGCGCCGCGACGCTGCCGACGAAGCGCTCAAAGCCGGCGGGGCTGCTCATGAC
>DASYVZ010000363.1:0-5151 GCA_035936515.1 Solirubrobacteraceae bacterium
GATCTCCTCCTGGCCGCTCTCGAGCATGTCGACGCCGTAGACGTGGTCGACGTCGACGTCGTGCTCCTTGAGCAGCTTGTGCGCGCGATCCTCATCGGAGCCTTCGGGGTAGCGCCCGCTCATCTTGACCGTCATGGCGCGAGGGTACTGCCGTGCGGCGGCGTCCGCCACCCTCGAGCGCCGGCCTAGACGAGGTCGCGGCTGCGCAGGCGCACGGCCGCCGCGGCGAAGAACAGCGCGATCCAGCCGAGCATCACGAGCACCGCCGGCGCGGGCGAGAGCAGCGTCTCGTCGGCGGATTCTCCGAACGGGCTGACGTCGACGATCGCGGAGGGAGCGATGACGGTGGGGCCGTAGCGTCCGACCTCGGGCACGAGGCCGTACAGCGCCGGCTCGAGCACGAAGCCCAGGACGAGCACGGCGATGATCGCGACCACCTGGTTGCGCAGCACGGCGCCGATGCCGACGCCGAGCGCGCCGAGCAGCGCGGCGACGACGAGGTCGCGCCACAGCACGTCGGCGAGGTCCGACAGCGGCGCGGTGTCGATGCCGCGACCGGCCAGGATGATCGTTCCCACGAGCATGATCGTCAGCGTCACGATGAGCGACAGCAGCGCCCCGGCCGCAGCGTACGAGAGCGTCTTCGCCGTCAGCAGCCGCAGGCGGTTCGGGGCGGCGAGAATCGTGGCGCTGATCGTGCGGTGACGCCACTCGCCCGCCATCCCCATGACGCCGAGCAGCAGGATGAACAGCCCCGTGAAGTTCGAAGTGAAGAGGTTGCGCGTGTTCTGCGCGCTCCAGTCGTTGCCAAGGCTCGCCGTCAGCACGACGACGATCAGCGAGAGCGCGAGCGCCGCGCCGACCAGCGCCG
The DNA here is from genome assembly GCA_035936515.1 of Solirubrobacteraceae bacterium. Taxonomy (GTDB): domain Bacteria; phylum Actinomycetota; class Thermoleophilia; order Solirubrobacterales; family Solirubrobacteraceae; genus CADCVQ01. The sequence continues at coordinate 872 of DASYVZ010000363.1, forward strand.
CGAAGGTCCGCGTCGTACGCAGCTTCAGCAGCTCGGCGCGCAGCAGCGACGTCACGACGTCGCGTCCCCGGTCAGCGCGAAGAACGCCTGCTCGAGCGAGCGCGCCCGCGGCGCGAGGCCGACGAGGTAGATGCCGGCGTCGCCGGCGACGACCCCGACCTGCTCGGGGCTCACGCCGGGCACGAGCAGCGCCTCGCCGTCGGGCTTGACGGGATGGCCGGCGGCCTCGAGCGCGCGCGCCAGGCGCTCGTTGTCCTGCGCGTGCACGATCGTCGACAGGCCCTCGTCGCCGCCGAGCACCGCTTCTAGCGTGCCCTGTCCGCGCAGCACGCCGCGCGAGATGACGACGACGTCGTCGACGGACTGGGCGACCTCGGCGAGCAGGTGGCTGGAGACGAGCACGGCGCGCCCGCGCGCGGCCTGCTCGCGCACGAGGGCTCGCATCCACGCGATGCCGGGGGGATCGAGCCCGTTCGTCGGCTCGTCGAGGATCAGCACCTCAGGATCGCCGAGCAGCGCCGACGCGATCCCGAGCCGCTGGCGCATCCCCATGGAGTAGCCGCCGACGCGGCGATCGGCGTCCTGCGTCAGGCCGACGTCGGCGAGCACCGCATCGATGCGCTCCAGCGGATGGTCGCCGGTCACCGCGAGCACCCGCAGGTGGTTGCGTGCCGTCCGGCCGGGGTGAAACGCGGCGTCCTCGAGCACGGCACCGACCTTCGTGCTCGGCCGCTCGAGCTCCTCGTAGCGGCGCCCGCCGAACGTTGCGGTTCCGCTGGTCGGGCGCACGAGGCCCAGCAGCGCGCGCAGCGTGGTGCTCTTGCCGGCGCCGTTGGGTCCGAGAAAGCCCGTGACGCGGCCGGAGCGGATGTCGAAGCTCAGGTTGTCGACGGCGACGACGCGGCCGAAGCGCTTGGTGAGGTCGCGTACCTCGACGGGAGCCATTCGTCTCTCATCATGTCGCATTCCCGCGTGCGCGCTGCAGCGCTCGCGGGGTGCGCGACGCATGACCTCGCGCTTCGCCGCCGACGGCACCGTCATCGAAGGACCCGCCGTCGACGACCTCCAACCGCAGGAGATCGGCAGCGACCAGCCAGGATGACGTGGTTTGATCGCATGTCATACGAGTGGTCATATCGGGTAGGCACCGGGTCCCTTGCTGCTTGCGGATCGCCACCGTTGACATGGCACTGGGTTCGACCACCGAGCCGCTGCGCAGTGAGCTTGCCCACGCGCTTCCCGAGCGGCCGTTCGAGCTGAACTTCTGGGACGGCAGCACGCTGCCCTCGACGAACGGCGTCAGCGGCCCGGTGTTCAGCGCCCGGTCGCCGCGCGCGGTCGCGCACGCGCTGCGTGCTCCGGGGCAGCTCGGGCTGAGCCGGGCCTACGTCTCCGGCGAGCTCGCGGTCGACGACATCGACGCTCTGCTCGACCTGCTGCGCGGCTGGACACCGCCACCGATCGACCGCACAGCACGGCGCCGGCTGCTGCTCGCGGCGGTGCGCGCGGCCGGCATCATGCGCCCACCGCGGCCGCCTGGCGTCGAGCTGCGCCCGCGCGGCACCCGCCACAGCGTCGAGCGCGACGCGCGCGCCGTGCGCCACCACTACGACGTCGCCAACGAGTTCTTCGCGCTCTTCCTCGATGCCTCGATGACGTACTCGTGCGCGATCTTCGAGGATCCCGCGACCGACGACGAACCGCTGGAGAGCGCGCAGGAGCGCAAGCTCGAGACGATCTGCCGCAAGCTCGCGCTGACCCCGGGCGAGCGTGTGCTCGACGTCGGCTGCGGCTGGGGGAGCTTCGCGATCCATGCCGCGACACGCCACGGCGCGGGCGTCGTCGGCATCACGCTGTCAGCGCCACAGGCCGCGCTGGCGCGCGAGCGGGCGGCGGCCGCCGGCGTCGCCGACCGCGTCGAGATCCGCGTGGCCGACTACCGCGACCTCGGTGGCGAGCGGTTTGACGCGATCGCGAGCATCGGGATGGTCGAGCATGTCGGCGGCGGGCAGCTCGACGCCTACGCCGCCGCGCTGGCCGCCGCGCTGTCACCCGGCGGCCGGCTGCTGAACCATGGCATCGCGCGGCTGCGCCACGGCAATGTGGAGCCGGGCGCGTTCTCGGACCGCTACGTGTTCCCCGACGCCGCCCCGATGCACCTCTCGCGCGTTCTGCTGGCGCTCGAGCGCGCCGGCTTCACCTGCGAGCACGTCGAGTCCTACGCCGAGCACTACGCGCGCACCCTCGCGCACTGGGCCCGGCGCCTCGACGAGCACGCCGCCGAGGCCGAGCGGCTCGCAGGCGTAGAGCGCATGCGCGTGTGGCGGCTGTATCTGCGCGCCGCGCGCAACGGCTTTCAGACCGGCTTCACGTCGATCTACCAGGTGCGCTGCCGTCGCGGGTGACGGCCGGGCTGCGCCGCCCCAGCCCGTGCGGCGCCCCGTCAGCCGCCGATCTGGCCCGGCGCCGCGAGCACGATCGCGACGTGGCGCTGGCCGCCGGCCAGCGGGCGGCGCCAGGGGCCTTCGCCCTCGAGCTCGTCGCCACGGTCGAGCAGGAGCGCCGCCAGGCAGCGCGCCTCCTCCAGCTCCTGCGGCGGCGAGCGGTAGGAACGCGTCGGGCGGGCGGTCAGCGGCCCGCTCACGCGGTCGTCGACGAGCACGTGGTACAGCGGGCCGAGCGTCAGCTCGAGCTGCTCACCGCCACCCTCCGCCCCGACCGCCATGCGCCAACGCTACTGACGCCGGCCGCCTTGGCTCAGGCGGGCGCCACCGAATCCGCGGCCTTTGCGCTCGCGAGCTTGGCCTGCTGGCGCTCGGGCGCGATCCGCACGACGTTCTTCGCGATGCCGACCTTCTCCATCGCCCAGATGAGCATCGCGGAGATGTCGATCTCCCAGCGGCCGAGGCCCTGGCGCGCCGAGCGCGGGAAGGCGTGGTGGTTGTGGTGCCAGGACTCGCCGAACGTCGGGATCGCCAGCCAGGCGACGTTCGTCGACTTGTCCTCGATGTCGAAGCGGCGCTTGCCGAAGAAGTGGCAGATCGAGTTGATCGACCACGTCACGTGGTGGATGAAGAAGATCCGCACGAAGCCAGCCCACAGCAGCGTCCAGAGGGCGGCCGTCAGCGAGAAGCCGTGCAGGACGAAGCCCGCGACGAACGGGATCGCCAGGCTCAGCCCGACGAACCAGAGGAAGTTGCGGCTGATCCAGCGCATGCCCTTGTCCTCGCAGAGGTCGGGGGCGTACTTGCGAAACTCCGCCGAGCCCTGCGTCTTCATGAGCCACCCGCTGTGCGCGTGCCACAGGCCCTTGAGGCCCGAGCCCTCGCCGAGGTGCGGGCTGTGCGGGTCGCCCTCCTCGTCGGTGTGGGCGTGGTGCAGGCGATGGTCTGCGACCCACGCGATCGGCGGGCCCTCGACGGCCATCGATCCGGCGATCGCGAAGGCGTATTCGACCGGCTTGCTCGTCTGGAAGGCGCGGTGCGTCAGCAGGCGGTGATATCCGACCGTGATCCCGAAACCGGTGATTACGTACATGACCACCAGGATCGCCAGATCAATCGCTCCGACGGCCTTGTTCCAAAGCAGAACGATCGCGACGATGAACGCGACGAACGGCAGGACCACGGCGCCGAGATTGGTGTAGCGCTGAATAGTTGGCATGTATTTGAGCCTACGGACTGAGGTTGAGGCTTTCTTGTCGGGTTTCTGCTGACCTAGGGCGCGAAATCTGTAGGTTGTGAACAGATGGAAGGAATCCCTGCCGCCGTAGCAGCGGTACTGCGCCCGGTACTGCCCGACCTCGCCGCGGAGACGATCCGCGCGATCGGCCGTGAGGTGCCGGACTACTCGCGGCCGCTGGAGGGACGCCTCGGCGTGACGCTGCAGTACGGCACCGAGCGCGCCCTGGGCCGCTTCGTGGACTCGATCGAGGCGCCGACGGCGGTCAGCGACCGCGACCGGCGCATCTACTTCGAGCTCGGCCGCCTCGAAATGCGCGAGGGCCGCACGCTCAACGCCCTGCTCGCCGCCTACCGCGTCGGCGCGCAGATCGCGTGGCGGCGATTCGTCGAGGCGGGCGTGCGTGCCGGCCTCGAGCCGCCGGTCCTGTACCGCCTGGGCGAGGCGATCTTCGCCTACATCGACGAGATCTCCGGCGAGTCGATCGAGGGGTATGCCGCCGAGCAGTCGGCCGCCGCGGGCGAGCGCCAGCGCCGGCGCGCCCAGCTCGTGTTCCTGCTCGCCGCCGACCCGCCCGCGGCCGTCGAGGAGGTCCGCGC
>DASYVZ010000364.1:0-3549 GCA_035936515.1 Solirubrobacteraceae bacterium
GTCATCACCGGCGGCGGGCCGGGCGCCATGGAGGCCGCCAACCGCGGCGCGCGGGAGGCGGCGGCGCTCTCGATCGGGCTGAACATCGATCTGCCGTTCGAGCAGGGCCACGCGCAGCGCTGGGTCGATCGCTCGCTGGACTTCCACTACTTCTTCTGTCGCAAGGTCATGTTCGTGCGCTACGCCAACGCGTTCGTGGTCCTGCCCGGCGGCTTCGGCACGTTCGACGAGCTCTTCGAGGCCCTGTGCCTCATCCAGACCGAGAAGATCCGCTCGTTTCCGCTCATCCTCGTCGGCAGCGCGTACTGGCGCGGCCTCGTCGACTGGCTGCGCGACACCGCCGCCGCGGAAGGCAAGATCTCCACCGAAGACCTCGACCTGCTGCACGTCACCGACGACCTCGACCTCGTCGTCGAGATGGTCGTGATCGCGGCGGTTCAGCAGGGCGTCTGAGCCGCCGACCCGGGCGCTACCCTTCCGCCCCCGTGGAGTACCCGGTCGAGACCTTCAGCGCCGCCGAGCGCGCTCGCCTCGAGGCGCACGTCACGAACGTCGACCGGCCCGTCTTCGCGCTCGTCAACCTGCCCGAGACCGTCAAAGGCGCGCTGTTCGCACGCTACTCGCGCTATCCGGGCACGCTGGGCCGGATGTTCCTCGACGAGTTCGCAGCGTCGCTGCCGGAGGTCGCTGCGCGCTACGACAACGACGAGGGGGCGCGCGCCGCGGACCTCTACGAGCGGATCTTCGTCGGCTACGGCGACGACTCGGTCGCGCAGCTCGGCGGCGCGCACGTCGCCTGCGAATGGGTCTCCAACGTCCTGACGAAGGTGCTGCAGCGCCCGCGCCTGGGCGCCTACCTCGAGCAGTCCACGCGCTACATCGCCTACGACGCCCCGATCGAGGGCACCGCGCGGTACCGCTACTACCGCGATGCCGAGCTCGGCCCCGGCTATGAGGCGGCGATGGACGAGATCTTCGGCATCTACGCGGCGGCGCTGCCGAAGGTGCAGGCTTGGGCCGCCGAGCGTTATCCGCCGGCCGCGAGCGCGTCGCCGCAGGCGCATGCGCGCGCGATCAAGGCCAAGGCGCTGGACCTCCTGCGCGGGCTGCTGCCCGCCGCGTCGCTCTCGCACATGGGGATCTTCGCCACCGGCCAGACCTACGAGCAGCTCATCCTGCACCTGCTCGCGCACCCGCTGCCCGAGGCGCGCCACTACGGCCGCGGCATCCTCGACGCCGTCCAGGCGGTCATGCCGAGCTTCGTCTCGCGCGTCGAGCGCCCGGACCGCGGCGGCGAGTGGATCGCCTACCTGCAGCGGCGCGAGCAGGCCGCCGAGCGGTGGGCGGCGCGGCTGGGCCTTGACCGCGCAGCGGGCGACGACGGCGCCGGGGGGCCGTCGGTGCGCCTCGTGCACCACGACGGCGACGAGGACCTCATGCTCTGCGCGCTGCTCTTCGAGGCGTCCGCGACCGGTGAGCGGACCACTCGAGAGGCGCTCGCCTCGCTCGACGACGAGACGCGCGGCGCCCTGCTCGCCGACCTCGTGGGCGAGCGCGCCAACCGCCGCCACCGTCCCGGCCGCGGCCTAGAGGCGCTGCGCTACCGCTTCGAGATCGTCAGCGACTACGGCGCCTTTCGCGATCTGCAGCGCCACCGCATGCTGACGTGCCAGTGGCAGGCCCTCACGCCCGATCTGGGCGCCGGCGTGCCCCACGAGCTCGACGAGGCCGGGGTGGGCGACGACTACCGCCACGCGCTCGAGGCGTCGCAGAACGCGTACGAGCGGCTGCTGGACGCCGGCCACGACCGGCGCGCCGCGATGTACGCCCTGTGCCTCGGCTACCGGCTGCGCTACGTGCTCGATCTCAACGCGCGCGAGGCGATGCAGCTCATCGAGCTGCGCTCCGGTCGCGAGGGCCATCCTTCCTATCGCGCCGTCGCGCACGCGATGCACGAGCGCATCGCCACCGTCCATCCCTCGGTCGCAGCGGCGATGACGCACCTGGAACGCGAGACCGAGCCGCGCCTGGAGCGAATCGTCTCCGAGCTGCGCACGCAGGCCAAGCTCGACGCCCGCTGACCGCTGATAGATTCCTAGGCGGTCTTCGCGACCGGCTGGCCGAATCCTCGGCTTTCAGACGAGAAGGGCTTTGCCAATGGATGAGGGCGATCGAGCGACGCAGACCAGCAAGTTGGGCAGCCTCGGCGTACGCAGCGAGCGCGCGGGCGAAGCGCACATCATCGAGCTCGTGGGCGAGCTCGATCTCGACGGCGCGCCGCGGCTCGACGAGGCGCTGCGCGAAGCCCAGGCGAGCGATGCCACCTCGATCGTCGTCGACCTGGGCGGGCTGGACTTCATCGACTCCACCGGCCTGCGCCTGCTCGTGATGGCCGCCGAGCGCTCCGCCCACGGCCGCTTCTCGCTGCTGCGCGGGCCCAAGCAGGTCCACCGCGTCTTCGAGATGACCGATCTCGTCGACCGGCTGCCGTTCGCGGACTAGGGTTTTCGCCCCCGGTCGTCGCACGCGCCGATCGGAGGGCGAACGTCACTCCTCGTCGCGCCGCGCGGTGATCCGCTTCTCGAGCTGTGCCATCACGGCCGGGTCGCGCAACGTCGTGACGTCGCCGAGCTCGCGGCCCTCGGCGATGTCGCGCAGCAGGCGGCGCATGATCTTGCCCGAGCGGGTCTTGGGCAGGTCGTCGGCCCAGACGATCCGCTTGGGCCGGGCGAGCTTGCCGATCTTCTTCGCCACGTGCTCGCGGATCTCGGCGACGAGCTCGTCGGTGCCCTCGAGGTCGCCCTCGAGCGTCACGAAGCAGACGACCGACTGACCGGTGTCCTCGTCGGCGGCGCCGATCGTCGCGCACTCGGCGACCTTCGGATGCGATACGACGGCCGACTCGATCTCGGCTGTGGACATGCGATGGCCGGAGACGTTGAGCACGTCGTCGACGCGGCCGATGACCCAGAAGTAGTCGTCTTCGTCCTGGCGCGATGCGTCGCCGACGAAGTAGGTCTGCGGCCCGAACTTCTCAAAGTACGTCGCGACGTAGCGCTCGTCGTCGCCGTAGAGCGTGCGCAGCATCGACGGCCACGGCTCCTGCAGCGTGAGCAGGCCCTGCGTGTCGCGCGGCACCTCCTCGCCGGACTCGTCGACGACCGCCGCGACGACGCCCGGCAGCGGCTGCGTCGCCGAGCCCGGCTTGCACGCGGTGATCCCCGGCAGCGGCGAGATCATGATCGCCCCGGTCTCGGTCTGCCACCACGTGTCCACCACCGGGCAGCGCTCGCCGCCGATGACGTGGTAGTACCAGACCCAGGCCTTCGGGTTGATCGGCTCGCCCACCGACCCCAGCAGGCGCAGCTTGGAGAGGTCGTGGCGGCCGGGGTACTCCTCGCCCCACTTCATGCAGGCGCGGATCGCCGTCGGCGCGGTGTAGAAGAGCGTGACGCCGTAGCGCTCGCACAGCTCCCACCAGATGTCCTTGTCGGGGTAATCCGGGGCGCCCTCGTACATCACCGACGTCGCGCCGTTCATGAGCGGCCC
>DASYVZ010000365.1:0-11712 GCA_035936515.1 Solirubrobacteraceae bacterium
GCGCTCCATGACGATCCCGTGCGGCGGCCCCTGGAAGGTCTTCAGGTAGGCGACCGGGATGCGCATGTCCTCCAGCCGCAGCGCCTTGAGCGCCTTGAAGCCGAAGACGTTGCCGATGATCGACGACGTGAGGTTGGCGACAGAGCCCTCCTCGAAGAGGTCGATGTCATAGGCAATCCTCGCGATGTACTGCCCCGGCGTGCCGGGAACCTCCTCGACGGAGTAGGCCTTCGCCTGGTAGTGCTCGTGCGGCGTCAGGCGGTCCGTCCAGACGACCGTCCATGTGGCCGTCGAGGACTCACCGGCGACCGCGGCGGCGGCCTCGATCGCGTCCACGCCCTCCTGCGGCGTGATCCTGAACGCGCAGAGGACGTCGGTGTCCTTGGGCTCGTAGTCCTCGTTGTAGTAGCCCATCTCCGCATAGGGAGTGACTCCGGATGCCCAGCGGTCCTTCTTGCCGTTCGATGATTCGCTCATCCCGTCCTCTCTCGCTTGTCGCGTTGGTTCATCTTACCCGTGTAAAACAAAGATTGAAAGCAAAACATATTGGATTTTACATCGAATTTCGGCTATGGGATACATCGCCGGCTGCCGCACTCGTCCGCCCGCTCGTGGGCGCTGCGTCGATGACCGCAACGCCCTCCGCCGTCGCTGCCAGCCGCGGCACCGCGTCGACGATCGATTCCTGCGCACAGAACGCGATGTCCGATTCCAGGCCCTCCCGCCGCAGTCCGACCGCGCCGGCGCTCGCCTCCAGCGCCTCCAGCGGCGTCGGATACGCGGCGGCGACCGACTCGGCGATTTGAGCCGCGTCGGTTCGCGGGCCGCCCTGGAGCTCGGCGCTCAGGCGCCCCGCGAGGTAGACGTCCTCGATGCTCACGCGGCCGTCGGTGCCGGCGCAGACGAGCAGGACGTCCTCGCGGCCGGCGAGCGCCGCGAGCACGGCCCCCATGTTCAGCAGCGACGCGACGAGCACCTCGTCGGCGGCCGCGGCGGCGGCGACGATCGCGGGCGCCCCGTTCGTGGTCGCCAGCACGAGCTCTCCGGTGCGCGGCTCGAGCGTCTCCTCCGGGGAGTTGCCGAGGTCGAAGCCGGGCGCCCGCGCACAGCCGACCTCCCCGGCGAGCGTGCGCTCGGGCGTCCGCAGCGCCGTGGCCTCCTCGATGCTGCCCGCCACGAGCACCCGCTCGTAGCCGGAGGCGAGCGCCAGCGTGATCGTCGACGTCGCGCGCAGCACGTCGACGACGACCGCCGTCCCGGCGGGGCGGACGGTGGTGCCGAGGAAGACGACGTCGATCATCGGTTGCTCAGCCGTACCGCGATCTGCCGCAGCGACCTAGACGGTGGTGCGCACGCCCGCGGCATATCGCGCAGCCATCTCCTCGAGCGACATCGGCTCGTAGTCACCAGCGTGACCGGCCATGCCGAGCTCCTGCATGCGCTGCATGCAGATGAACCTCTGTCCGACGCGCGCTGCCTTGCCGGCGCCGCGCGGGTCCCAGTCCCCCGGGTTGTCGCGATAGTGCTCGCGCATGAAGGCCGTGATGGCCAGGCGGTCGTCGGTGTCGATGTTGACCTTGCGCACGCCGTGCTCGATGCCGCGCTGAATCGCGTGGATCGGGACGCCGAAACCGGCGTCGACCTCGCCGCCGGCGGCCTTCAGGCGCTCGACGAGATCGGCGGGGACACTCGAGGAGCCGTGCATGACGATGTGGGTGTCGGGCAGGCGGTGGTGGATGTCCTCGATGATCTCCATCGCGAGGATGTCGCCGTCGGGCGCGCGCGAGAACTTGTAGGCGCCGTGGCTCGTGCCGATCGCGACGGCCAGGGCGTCGACGCCGGTGCGCTCGACGAACTCCTCGGCCTGAGCCGGATCGGTCAGGCAGATCTCGCCGGAGCCGACGCCGTCCTCCATGCCGCCGAGCGTGCCGAGCTCGCCCTCGACCGTGACGCCGCGCTCGTGCGCGTAGTCGACGACCTGCTTCGTGACCTCGACGTTGGACTCGAAGTCCAGCGGCGTCTTGGCGTCCTCGGCGAGCGAGCCGTCCATCATCACGCTCGTGAAGCCCAGCTCGATCGCGCTGATGCAGGTCTCCGGCGAGTTGCCGTGGTCCTGGTGCAGGGCCACGGGAATGTCGGGGTACGTCTCGGCCGCCGCCAGCATCATGTGGTAGAGGAAGCGGTCGCCGGCGTAGGAGCGAGCCCCGCGCGAGGCCTGCACGATGACCGGCGACTGCGTCTCCTGGGCGGCCTCCATGATCCCCTGGATCTGCTCCAGGTTGTTGACGTTGAAGGCCGCGACGCCATAGCCGCCGTCGGCGGCCTCGTCGAGCAGCTGTCGCATGGTCACGAGCGGCATGTGGTCATCCTTCGCTGGGTTCTGAGACCGGGGTGCTCTCGACGATCCGGCGGTAGGAGCCCGGACTCACGATCAGCGAATGGGTGGAGATCCAGCCGGGTGCCATGTTGCGCGGTGCCTCGAGCATCGTGCCGCCGGTGATGCCGCAGGCGGCGAAGATCGCCGGGCCGCGGATGAGGCTCTCGGCATCGAGGATCTCGTCGAGCGAGATCCCGGCCGCGATGATCGCGTCTCGTTCGTCGTCGCTCTGCGGCGCAAGCTGCGTCTGCATCCCGCCGCCGAGCACCTTTACGGCGCAGGCGGCCATGATGCCCTCCGGCGTTCCGCCGACGCCCATCAGCATGTCGATGCCCGTGCCCGGCAGCAGCGCGAACATGGCGCCCGCGACGTCGCCCGCGCTCGGCATGACGACGGCGACGTCCATCGCGCGCAGGCGCGCGGCGAGTTCGACGTGGCGCGGCTTGTCGAGGATCAGGACGCGCATGTCGTCGACGGGCTTGCCGAGCGCCGCCGCGACGCTCTTGACGTTGTGCTCGGGCTCCTCGCGCAGGTCGATCGCGTCGCGCGCGGCACGGCCGACGACGAGCTTGTCCTGGTACAGCCCCGGCCCCGGCGACCACAGGCAGCCGTCGCCGGCGAAGGCGATCGTCGTCAGCGAGCCGGGCAGTCCGTTCGCGCAGAGGTCGGTGCACTCGACAGGATCGACGGCGATGTCGAAGCTCGGGCCGTCGCCGTCGCCGAGCTCCTCGCCGTTGAAGAGCATCGGCGCGTTGTCCTTCTCGCCCTCGCCGATGATGACCCTGCCAAGGCCGTGGGTTTCGCCGAGGATCTCACGCATGGCGGCGGTGGCCGCGCCGTCGGCGGCCTTGCCGTCGCCGGAGCCGGCGTGCTTGTAGGCGGCGAGCGCGGCCGCGCGGACGGAGCTCAGCGCAAGCTGTTCGAGGCTCGGTGGCAGCCCATCCGCGGTGCGGGCAGCACTGACCGGTTCCTCGACGAGGGACGTTGGTACATCCTGGCCCTCGCTGACTTTGGATTCAAGCGAGATGTCGGGCCCTTTCGTATCAGAGATGTCGATAGCCGCCGGCGATCCTGCCTCGGCGCGGTTTGTATCTTCGCAGGGATGCTGTTTCGACAGGTGACTCACGACGATCTCGGCTGCGCGTCCTATCTCGTCGGCGACCAGCGGGCGGGGGTCGCGGCGGTCGTCGATCCGCGCTTCGAGATCGACGTGTACCTGGATCTCGCGCGCTACATGGGCGTGCGCATCGTGCACATCCTCGAGACGCACAACCACGCCGACCACGTCTCCGGGCACGGCCGGCTGGCGCTTGCCACCGGCGCGACGATCCACGTCCACCGCCTCGCCGAGGCCGCCTACGAGCACGAGCCGTTCGACGACGGCTGGGAGCTCGCGCTCGGCGACGTGCTCGTGCGCGCGCTGCACACGCCGGGCCACCGGCCCGAGCACACGGCGTTCGCGCTCGTCGACCGCGCCCGCGGCGACGAGCCGTGGGCCGTGCTCAGCGGCGACTCGCTGTTCGTCGGCGACATCGCGCGGCCCGACCTCGCCGTCGAGCGCGCCGCGGGCGCGCGCGGGATCTTCCACAGCCTGCACGAGCAGCTGCTCGCGCTGCCCGACAGCTGCGAGCTCTGGCCGGGGCACCTCGGCGGCTCGATGTGCGGCGGACCGGCGATGGACATGAAGGTCTGCTCGACGATCGGCTACGAGCGGGCGCACAACCCGCTGCTGCGCGAGGCCGACGTGGAGCGCTTCGTGACGCGCTCGCTGGCCACGCTCGGCCCGCAGCCGCCGAACTTCCAGGCGATCGTCACGCTCAACCGCGGCCCGTTGATCGGCGCCGGGGTCGAGGCGAGACCGCTGACGCCGCGCCAGGTCGAGCTCAAGCAGGGCGAGGGCGCGCTGGTCGTCGACGTGCGCACCGACCAGCAGTTCGACGAGGCGCACATCCCCGGCGCGGTCTGCATCACGGCGCTCAGCGCCGGCTTCGGCTCGCGCCTGGCGTGGATCGCCGATCGCGAGCAGGAGATTCTGCTGGTCGGCCGCGCCGACGACGATGCCCTGAGCGCCGCGAAGCTCGCGACGGCGGTCGGCATCCGCCGCCTGGCCGGCTTCCTGCACGGCGGGATGACGAGCTGGCGCGAGGAGCGCCGGCCGGTGGAGCAGATCGAGCGTCTGTCGATCGACGACCTGCCGGCCCGCGCCGGCGAGCTGCAGATCCTCGATGTCCGCGAGCGCTCGGAATGGAACGCGGGCCACATCCCCGGGTCGACGCACACTCCGTACCACGACATTCGCGCGGTGCCCGCCGGCATCGATTCCAGGCGGCCCGTCGCCGCCGTCTGCGCCTCAGGACAGCGCGCCGCCGTCGCGGCGAGCCTGCTCGCGCGCTACGGCGCCGAGCACGTCGTACACGTGACCGGCGGCGGCGTCGGCACGTGGGAGCGCGCCGGAGGGGTGCTCGAGCGGTCGTAGGTGACGCTTCGGCGGCCGCTTGTGTTCACCCTCGCGATCGCACGGCACGCGGAAGCCATCTCTTATCGATGCGGTTCAAACGCCGCTGATCAGCGGGGGCCTACTTCTCCCACCAGTTCCCGCGCCGGGCGCGGTAGCGCTTCAGGCGGTTCAACAGCCACTCGAGCAACCCCTGCAGGCGGTCGAGGATGACCTCCTTCGCGAGCGCAACAGCGTTGAGCCCCTTGGTCTGCGCGGGTGCGGGCGGCTCGACCGCAGCGGAGGGCGCCGAGGCGCCGTCGGCACCGGGCTGCGCGTTCGCGCCGGCAGCGGGCGACTCGTCCCCCGTCACCCGCGCAGGTCCTCCAGCGCATCCGGCGTATCGACGTCGACGGGTGAGCAGAGGTGGCCGCACTCGATCGGATACGCGCCGATCGCCTTCAGGACCTCCCGCGCGCCGACGTCCCCCTGCAGCGCGGCGACCTGATCGAAGTACTCGCGGCCGAGCACGACCGGATGGCCGGGCAGGCCGTCGTAGATCGCGCGCGCCCGCGCGTTCCTGCCGTGCTGGGCCGCGAGGTCGGCGAAGCGCGCGATCACCTGGGGCGTGATCCGCGGCATGTCACCGAGCGTCAGGACTGCGGCGTCGGCGTCGGCGACCGCCTCTATGCCGCAACGCAGGGATGCCGCCTGCCCGTCGGACCAATCCGCGCAGACCACCGGCTCGGCGTCGCCGAAGCCGACAGTGGCGAGGATGTCGTCCGCCCGCGCGCCGAGGACGACGACGATCCGCTCGATCGCCGGCACCGCCTCGACCGCGCGCAGGGCGTGCTCCAGCAGCGGGATCCCATCGAGCTCGGCGAGCTGTTTGGCGCTGCTGCCGAAGCGCGAACCGGATCCCGCCGCCAGAACGACGCCTGCGATCACCCGGCGCCGGCCGTCGTCAGCGCCCGCCTCGTCAGCACGCGTGCGAGGTGGCGCCTGTAGTCCGGCGTGGCGTTGAGGTCCCCGAGCGGGCTCGTACCCTCGGCGGCGAGCTGCGCGGCGGCGTCGATGTGCTGGGCGTCGCACGGCTGCCCGCGCAGCGCGTCTTCCGCCGCGGTGGCGCGCAGCGGCGTCGACGCCATGTGCGTCAGGCCGATGCGCACATCTTCGCAAACGCCGTCGGTGACCTTGACGAGCGCGCAGACGCCGACCATCGCCCAGTCCTCCGCCCGACGATTGAACTTCTCATAGCCGTAGCCGTAGCCCGCGAGCGACGGCAGCCGCACCTCCGTCAGCACCTCGCCCTGCGCGACCGCGGTGGTCAGGTAGCCCTCGAACATATCGGTGGCCGCGACCTCGCGTTCGCCGTCGGGCCCGCGCAGCGTCACCGACCCGTCGTAGGCCAGCAGCGTCGCCGGCAGGTCCGCGGCGGAGTCGCCGTGGGCGAGCGAGCCACCGATCGTGCCGCGGTTTCGCACCTGCTGGTCGGCGATCTTCGTCGCCACCGCGGAGACGAGCCCCAGGTCCTCGCGAGCCTGCAGCTCGGAGTGGCGCGTCAGCGCGCCGATCCGGACGGAATCGTCGCCGGTCTGGATGCCGCGCAGCTCGTCGAGCTTGCGCATGTCCACCAGCAGGCTGGGCGCCGCGAAGCGCAGCTTCATGAGCGGCAGCAGCGAGTGCCCGCCGGCCAGAAGCTTCGCGTCCGCCCCGCCGTCGGCCAGCAGCGAGATCGCGTCGTCGACCGACGACGCTACGGCGTAGTCGAACTCGGCAGCGATCATGCCGCACCTCCTTCGGGAATCGTCGGTCCGGAGCCGGCCGAGCCCTCGCCCCGCTCGGGCAGCGGCCGGCCCTGCTCGGTTGCGCGCGGGCCGTCGCCGCGCCCGCGGGCCTCCTCGAGCGCCTCCCAGACGCGCAGCGGGGTAAGCGGCATGTCGATGTACGAGATGCCCTCGTGGCGCAGCGCGTCGAGCACCGCGTTGACGACGGCGGGCGTCGCAGCGATCGTGCCTGCCTCGCCGATGCCCTTCACGCCCAGCGAGTTCGACGGCGACTTCGTCTCCGTGCGATCGGTCTCGAAGCCCGGCACGTCGGCCGCCGTCGGCAACGCGTAGTCGACGAACGTGCCCGTCACGAGCTGACCGCGCTCGTCGTAGACGACCTGCTCGAAGAGCGCCTGGCCGATGCCGTGCACGATTCCGCCGTGCACCTGGCCGTCGATCAGCATCGGGTTGACCGCGGGGCCGCAGTCGTCGACGGCGACCCAGCGCACGACGTCGACCTTGCCCGTCTCCGGATCGACGTCGACGACGCACACGTGCGTGCCGAACGGGAACACGAAGTTCGACGGGTCGTATATCAACGTCTGGTCGAGCCCTAGCTCCATGCCCTCCGGCATCTTCGTGGCGTCGATGTACGCGCAGCCGGCGACCTCCGCGAGGGTCATGCCCTGCTCGGGATCGCCGCGCAGCGAGAACCTGCCGTCGCGCACCTCGATGTCGCTGACGTCGGCCTCCAGGTTGTGCGCGACGATCGCGCGGACCTTCTCCGCGAGCTTCTCGGCCGCGTGGGCGGCCGCCACGCCGCCGATCGACAGCGAGCGAGAGCCGTACGTGCCCAGCCCCATCGGGCCCTGGGCGGTGTCGCCGTGCACCACCTCGACGACGCTCGGGTCCGTCCCGAGGCGATCGGCCACGATCTGCGCGAAGCCGGTTTCGTGGCCCTGGCCGTGCGGCGAGGTGCCGGTGAACACCGTCACGGAGCCCGTCGGGTGCACCCGGACGAGCGCCGACTCGTAGAGGCCGATCCCGAGGCCGAAGCCGCTGGGTCCGACCGCCCGCGAGGGCGCCAGGCCACAGATCTCCGTATAGGTGGAGAAGCCGATGCCGCGCAGGATGCCCTGGTCCCTCAATGCCGCCTGCTCGGCGCGGAAGGCGTCCATGCCAACGATCTCGAGGGCGCGGTCCAGCGCCGCCTCGTAGTTGCCCGAGTCATACGTGATGCCGTACGGCGTCTCGTAGGGGAACTGCTCCGGCCGGATGAAGTTCTTGCGGCGCAGCTCCACCGGGTCCATCCCCAGCTCCTGGGCGAGCTGGTCGATCGTGACCTCGAGCATGTGCGTCATCTCCGGCCTGCCCGCGCCGCGGATCGCGTCAATGAAGAACTTGTTCGTCATGACGCCGGTGATGTCGGTCTGCACGACCGGGATCGCGTAGCAGCCGGTCATCACGAACGCGCCGAGCTCGGGGATCATCGGCGTCAGGAGGCCGAAGTAGGCGCCGAGGTCTTGGAGGATGTCGGCGTGGAACGCCGTGATCTTGCCGTCCCGCGTCGCGCCCATGCGCACGTAGTCGACCTGGTCGCGACCGTGGTGGGAGACCGCCATGTTCTCCGACCGCGACTCGATCCACTTCACGGGCCGGCCGAGCTTGCGCGAGGCCCAGGCGCACATCGTCTCCTCGGCGGTGATCTGCAGCTTGCCGCCGAACCCGCCGCCGACCTCCGGGGCGATGACGCGCACCTTCTCCTCACTGATGCCCATCTGCACGGCGTAGAAGAGGCGCACCAGGTGCGGCACCTGTGTGGAGGACCAGACGGTCAGCTGGCCGCCCCGGAACTCGGCGATGACGCCGCGCGTCTCCATCGCCGCACCCGCGGTGCGGTGGTTGACGATGCGCCGCTCGACGACGACCTCGGAGGCCGCGAGCGCCTCCTCGATGTCGCCGCCGCCCATCGTCCAGTGGTGCGCCTTGTTCGTGCCCAGTGACTCGTGGACGAGGACCTCGTCCTTCAGCGCCGTCTCGACGTCCACGACGACCGGCAGCGGCTCGTACTCGACGTCCACCTCGTTGGCGGCGTCGGCCACCACGTACTTGTCGTCGCCGATGACGAGCGCGACCGCGTCGCCGACGTGGCGGACGTGGCCGCGCGCGAGCGGCCAGCGCTCGGGCGTCTTGATCTCGACGCCGGGCGGTGCCCAGGCCATCGGCAGCGGGGCGAGCAGATCGCTCATGTCCTCGCCGGTGAAGACAGCCTTGACGCCCGGGCGCGCGAGCGCCCTCGAAGCGTCGATCGACAGGACCTTCGCGTGGGCCTCGGGAGAGCGGACGACAGCGGCGTGCAGCATGCCCGGCAGAGCGAGGTCGTCGATGTAGGTCGCGCGACCGGTGATGAGGCGGGGATCCTCCTTGCGGCGCAGCGACTGGCCGACGTGCTTGGTGGGCGGAACGTTGACCGTGGTCATCGCGAGCACCTGCCTACGGAGTCGACGCGAACGATGGTCGAGCAATGGCGCGCAGTCATACCGTGATCCTCCGGGAGGCCTCGGCGGCGGCCTGGACCGCCTTGACGATGTTGTGATAGCCGGTGCAGCGACAGAGGTTGCCCTCCAAGCCGTCGCGGACCTCGTCCTCGCTGATCGGGCCGTCGTTCGTGCGGCGGGCGAGCAGATCGGCGGCCGCCATGATCATGCCGGGCGTGCAGTAGCCGCACTGCAGGCCGTGTTCGGCCCAGAAGCCCTCCTGCAGGGGGTGGAGCTTGCCGTCGGCTCCCGCCATGCCCTCTATGGTCGTGATCTCCGCGCCGTCGCACTGGACGGCGAGCACCGTGCAGGTCTTCGCCGATTCGCCGTTGACGAGGCATGTGCAGGCGCCGCAGTTGGACGTGTCGCAGCCGATGTGCGTGCCGGTCAGGTCGAGTTCGTCGCGCAGGTAGTGCACCAGCAGCATGCGCGCCGGCACCTCCGCCGTATGCGTCTCGCCGTTGACGGTCACCTGCAGGGGCACCGTCGATCCCATGCTCACCCTCCTTCTATTCGAATGCCCTTCGTACGTCTCGCGCTGTGTGGCTCGTTCGACGTGAGTGTCCGCACCGCAGATGAGGATCCGATGCGCACGCCACGGCGCTACCTACCCAGCGATCGGCGGGCCATGCTCCGGGGTGCGAGCCCGGCGCGTCGCAATCACGATCCCGGCGACGATGATCGCGACGCCGGCGAGCTGCGCGAGCGCCGGTTCCTCCTCGAGCAGGACGATTCCCAGCAGGACCGAACCGACCGGTTGGACGGTCAGGACGATCGACGTCAGCGAGGCCGGCAGGCGCGGCAGCGCGACGCTGATCAGCAGCCAGCCGAGCACCTGCGACGTGAGCGCGAGCGTCAGCAGCCAGCCGTGCGCCGGCCAGCTCGGCACGAGGTCGACCTCGCCGAGCAGCCCGCCGGCGGCGATGGCGACGATCGTCGCGAAGAGCGTCGCCTCGAACAGCGGCCCTGCGGGACGGCGCAGGTCGCGACCGGCGTGGCGCAGGACGAGAAGAAAGCCGGTGTAGGCGACGGCGGTGAGCACCCCGAACAGCGCGCCGAGGGCGGGATCGGTGCCATAGGCGTCCTCGCCGACGACGCCCGAGATGAGCACGGCCCCGCCGAACACGAGCGGCACCGCGAGCGCGACGTTGCGCGAGGGCCGCTCGCCGAGCAGAAGCCAGGCGGCCAGCGCGACGAGCACGACCTGCAGGTTGGCCAGCGTCGTCGCCAGCCCGGCGCCGACGTCGTCGATCGCGTGGTGCCAGAGGATCAGGTCAGCCGCGAAGAACATCCCGGCGATCGCGCCGTAGCGCCAGTGGCGCGGTGGCCGGGCGCCGAAGCGACGGCGCTCCCGCAGCGCGAGCAGGCCGAGCACCGGCAGCGCGTAGCCACAGCGAAAGACGGCCGCCGTCGAAGGGCTCACGTTCGCGAGGTTCACCAGGATCGCCGAGAAGGCGATCGCGATCGCGCCGGCCAGCGCGGCGAGCGCGGGACGCTCCGTGAGCGCGTTACGAATGGGCGGCGGCGTCGAGAGCCTGGTTGACGAGAGCGTCGGCACCGGCGTTCTGCGTCCGCGGGACCGAGCGGATCGACCAGCGCTCGAAGCCGGCGAGGCTCTGCAGCGCCGCCTCGTGCAACGGCTTCATGTCGCGATGCTTGACCTTATAGGTGCCGGTGACCTGCTTCGCGACGAGCTCGGAGTCGTTGACGACCTCGACCTCGGTGGCGCCCAGGGCGCGGGCGCGCTGCAGGCCGAGCAGGAGCCCGCGGTACTCGGCGACGTTGTTCGTCGTGACCCCGATCGGCTCTGCGGCCTCGTCGAGCACCTCGCCGTCCGGCGCCGAGATCACCGCGCCCACGGCGGCCGGGCCGGGATTGCCACGCGCGCCGCCGTCGACGTGCACGACGACCTTCACGGCCGGGGGGGCATCAGTTCAACCGGGTTCGATGCGCGGGAACTCGCCGGGCACGCGCTGGCGGCGGCGGTCGCGCGTCTCACGCTGGTCGGCGGCGGCCGGATCGTCGTCCGGGCCGCGGCGCTCGGACTTGCGGCGGTCGACGATGACCGTGACGTTCTCGTCGTCGGCGTAGTAGGCGGTGAGCTTGTCGAACAGCTCGTCCTCCAGTGCCTCCGGCACGACGCAGTAGATCATTGCTGCACCCTAGACAAGCTCAGGCTCCGGCGCGAAGCACAAGCCGTCCGCGCTCGTCGACGAGGGCGTTGGGCAGCTGTTCGGCCTCGGTCAACTCGGAGAGCTCGGACCCTTGGCCGAGGACGCGGACGCCGGCGGCCTCGTCGGCCAGATCGACCTCGTAGCGATACCAGCACAGCTCCCAGCCGACGACGATCGAGACGATCGCGCCCTCGACCTCGGAGGGCAACACGCTGACCATCGGGGTTCCGAGCGAGCGCGTGACGCCGGCGATCCGCCGCGGGTGCGCGCTGAGGTTGAAGACGTCCAGCGCGCGCGCCATCTTCAGGTCGGCGTTCGTCGGCACGGCGTGGACGTGGCGCGGCTCGCGCGGTTCGGGCGCGGCCGCGGTTTCGGCCGGCCCACCCGCCTCGGCCAGCGCGAGCTCGTCGCCAAGCAGGTC
>DASYVZ010000366.1:0-2250 GCA_035936515.1 Solirubrobacteraceae bacterium
GTCCAGGCGCGCGCTGAACGGCTCGTAGGCGCCGACGTGCTCGCGCACCTCCTCGCCGTCGACGAACACCGTCGCCCGGTGGTGCGCGGACTCGAAGCGCAGCGCGTAGCGGCCCGCGACCGGCACCTCGATCTCGCGCGCGAACCAGCCGACGGAGCCGTCGTAGGCGCGCTGACCGGCCTCGCCGCTGTACGCGCCGGCGTTGGGGGAATAGGGCACCTGTACCGCGCGGCCGCGCCAGTCTCCTCGCGCCCAGCCGCGGTCGCGGCCGTGGTTGGCGGGGTCGGCGCGGTAGCGCCAGTCGCGCAGGGAGACGATCGCGCTGCCGCCGGGACCGCCGCCGGTCTGCGCGAGGGCGGCCGCCGTGGCGCTGGGCGGCGTCGGATCGACGGGATCCTCGCCGCTCAGGACGACCGCCAGCGCGACCGCGCAGGCGACGACGACAAGCAGCGCGGCTGGAAGGAGGCGACGGAGCATCCCTGGTGCAACGCGAGACTAGGCGATCGGTCGCGCGCGGCGCCTCGTTCCACGCTGCGCATGATGCAGCGCGTCTCGCCTGACGGCGGTCGGTCAGGAGCTGCCGGGCGGGCGGCGGCGCCACCAGCGGGCGCGGATCTCGTCGTCGACCTTCTTGTCGCCCCGGCCCGAGACGATCGCGACGATGATGAGGCCCGTGACGAGGGCGGGCAGAAGGATCCCGTACGTGAAGAGCAGACCGAACGTGTCCGTCCAGATCCCTCGTTCGGCAGCCTCGTTGGCGGCGATGATGGCGGCGAGCATGCGCAGCGCAGCATATCCGGCCGGACCGGTGAGGCAACGCGCCATACCACCGGTCGCGGCGACGGTGCTCAGCCCTCCGGCAGCGCCACCGATTCCGCGATCCAGGCCAGGTACTCCGCCGAGCCGTCGGCAACGTCGAGCGCGACCAGCTCGAAGGTGTCGTAGGGATGAAGCTCGCCGAGCGCCGCACCGAGCGCGGGGATCGCCGCGCGGGTCGTCTTGATCACAAGCAGCGCCTCGTCGTCGTGCTCGACGGCGCCCCTCCAGCGGTAGACGGACTGCACCGAGGCGACGATGTTCACGCAGGCCACGAGCTCGCGGCTCACGAGCGCGTCGGCGATCGGGCGCGCCTGGTCGGGCGGCGTCGTGACGAGGCAGACGACGGCATCCATCGCCGAACGACGGTAGCGCCCCCGCCCGACCTCGTCTCGGCGGGCGAGGCTCGCGGCCCCTTCGGCAGGGCCGATCCCTAACCTGCGCGGATGCGCCTGACGACCTTCCTGCCGCCTGCTTCCGACACGCCGCGCGCCGGCCAGATCCGCGACGACGAGGTCATCTCGTTCGTCATGAAGCGCGAGACCGTTCTCGAGCGGCTGCGCACCGGCGATCTCGACCCCGCGCTCGGCGACCCCTATCCCGTGGCCGACGTGACGCTGCTCGCGCCGGTGCCGAGGCCGCGTGCGATCTTCGGGATCGGCTTGAACTACGCCGCCCATGCCGCCGAGCAGGGCCAGGAGCTGCCGGAGTTCCCGATCGTCTTCATGAAGCTGCCGAGCTCGAGCGCCCCGCCCAACGGGACCGTGACGTGCCCCGACGTCGTCAAGCGCCTCGACTACGAGGGCGAGCTGGCGGTCGTCATCGGCGAGGGCGGCAGGATCGCCGGCTACGCCGTGGCCGACGACGTCAGCGCGCGGGACCTGCAGCGCCGCGAGCCGCAGTGGACGCGTGCCAAGGGCGCGGATGGCTTCTGCCCGTGGGGGCCGTGGATCACGACCGCCGACGAGGTGCCCGACCCGCAGAACCTGCAGATCACCACCCACGTCAACGGCGAGCTGCGCCAGGACTCCTCCACGAGCGACCTCGTCTTCGGCCCGCAACAGATCGTCGACTTCATCTCGGAGACCTGCACGCTGGAGCCCGGCGACCTCATCCTCACCGGCACGCCGAGCGGCGTCGGCATGTCGATGGACCCGCGGCGGTTCCTCGCCTCGGGCGACGTCATCCGCGTGGAGATCGAGTCCCTCGGTGCGATCGAGCATGTCGTTGCGTAGCCTCGATGGATCGAGGCTCGACCCGCGGCTGAGCGAGCGGCTCGGCGAGCTTGTCGACCTCCGCCACGCCGAACAGATGCTGGCATGGGACCAGCAGGTGATGATGCCGCCCGGCGGAGCGCCCGCGCGCGGCGAGGCGCTCGCGACGATCAGCCGCCTGCACCACGAGCGGCTCGTCGCACCGGAGCTCGGCGCCCTG
>DASYVZ010000367.1:0-2081 GCA_035936515.1 Solirubrobacteraceae bacterium
ACGCAGGCCGGTCCGGCGGCGTCGATGAGCGCGGCGCAGTGGGTGCGCACCGCCCCGGCCGCGCGTTGCGCCGCAGAGCCGTCGGGCGGAGCCTGCTCGACCGCGGCGGGCCACAGGCGCGCCGGGTCTGGGTCGAGCCCCAGGACGATCTGCGACGCGCGCGCCTCGACGAGCGCGGTGAGCCGATCGACGAAGGGCGCCGTCACGTTCACGTCGTGCTGCGAGAACCGCCGCACCTACCGGCGCACGGCCTGCTTGAGGTTCGAGCCGGCGGTGAACTTCGGCGCGCGCGAGGGCGGGATCTCCATCGCCTCTCCCGTGCGCGGATGCTGGCCTTGACGAGCCGCACGCTCAGCGACGCTGAACTTGCCAAACCCGGCGAGCGCGACCTCGCCACCGCGGCTGAGCACGTCCTCCATGGTTTCGAGCACGGCGTCGACCGCGTCGGCGGCCTGCCGGCGGGTCAGGTCGGTGCGTGCGGCAACAGCTTCGATGAGCTGGGACTTCGTCACGAGAGGTGCTCCCTTGGTGCTGCAGGCGGATCAAACGGACGTTCTGAAGCTACCAGCGTGGCCGGACCCGACGCGATCGGGGAGGATGCAGGACGTGACCCTCAACCGCATCGCCTGGCTCGTCACGGTCGGAGCAGCGCTGCTGACGGCGCTGCTGCTGTTCATCTCGGGCTACAACGGCTACGGCGCCGTCGCGATCGCCGTCGGGCTCTCGGCCGCGATCAACCTCGTGCGCTAGCGGCTAGCGGTCGCTCACTCGCGCCCGATCTCTGTGCCCGGGTGCACGCTGTCCTCCGGCTCGAGGTGGATCAGCACGTCGGCGCTGCGCAGGCGCGCGCGGATCGCATCCTGCAGCTCATGAGCCGTGGCGTGGGCGTCCTCGAGCGTCGTGCCGTGCGCGAACTGCACGTGCAGGTCGACGTAGCGGCGCGAGCCGGCGCGGCGCGCGCGCAGCTTGTGAAACCCGACGACGCCGCGCGGACCGAACTGCGCGACCGTGGCGCCGACCGCCTCGAGCTCCTCACCGGGCAGCGCCTCGTCGACGAGGACGCGCGACGCGCGCGCGAGCAGGCGCACCCCGGCAGTCACGATCGCGGCCGCGACGGCGAGCGCGATCACCGGATCGAGCCACGTGATGCCGGTCAGCTGCACGATGATGAGCCCCACCAGCACCCCCGCCGAGGTGGCGGCGTCCGTGCGCAGGTGCGCGGCGTCGCCCTCCAGCGCCGGCGACTCGGTCTCGCGCGCGCGCCGGCCGAGGACCGTGGAGACGACGATGTTCGCGACCATCGAGAACGCGATGACCGCGATGCCGATGCCCAGCGAGTGGACCTCGGCGCCGTGCGACAGGCGGCGCACCGACTCGAACACGATCACGCCGGAGCCGACGAGGATCAGCAGCGCCTCGATCGCGGCCGCGAGGTTCTCGACCTTGTCGTGGCCGTAGTGATGCTCGGCGTCGGCGGGCTTGTCGGCCTTGCGCACCGAGAAGTACGCGACGAACGACGCGATCAGGTCGATCGACGAGTGCATCGCCTCGGTCAGGATCGCCACGGAGCCCGTCAGCGCGGCGGCGACCAGCTTGAGCGCGATGAGGACCGTGTTGGACGCGATCGACAGCGCGGCGGCGCGCGACTTCACCGAGCCGCGGCCGTCTCTGGCTGTCGATGCGATCAGCGGACCGGCCACCGCGGTCAGTCCTGCAGCCGCGTCAGCAGCTTGCGGGCGGCGCGGCCGCGATGGCTGATGGCGTCCTTCTCGGCCGGGTCGAGCTCGGCCATCGTGCGACCGTCGCCGAGGTCGTCGGGCAGGAACGCCGGGTCGTACCCGAAGCCGCCGGCGCCGCGCGGCTGCGGCGCCACCGTGCCCGTACAGCGTCCCTCGACGACCTGCTCGTCGCCCGCCGCGTCGACGTAGGCCAGGGCGCAGACGTAGGCCACCGGCGACCCGGCGGGAGCTTCGCGCAGGAGCTTGGCGAGGTTCTGCTCGTCGGTCGCGTCCTCGCCGGCGTAACGGGCGGAGCGCACCCCGGGCGCGCCGCCGAGCGCCGCGGCCTCGATGCCCGAGTCG
>DASYVZ010000368.1:0-1942 GCA_035936515.1 Solirubrobacteraceae bacterium
GTGGCGCCCCGTGGGCACGACGTCGACCGCTGGCACTTCCGCGTTACGGCGTTCGGTGCCGCCGTCTTCGCCTCCCTCATCACGCTCGCCGGCAAGACGATCGAGGTCTGGCCCGGCAACCCGCTCTTCCCGAGCGGCCACACCGCCTACGTCGTGACGATCGCCGTCTTCCTGGTGGCGCGCGATCGGCGCTGGCTGAAGGTCGTGATCCCGCTGGCGTGCCTCATGGCCGTGGCGCTCGTCCAGGCCGACTACCACGTGCCCGAGGACATCGCCGGGGGCGCCGCGGTCGGCGGCGTCGTCGGCGCGAGCGCCTTCACGTGGCTCGGCAGAGGCCGTCTGCGCGAGCAGTGAGCTTCTGGCCTGTCGCGTGACGCTTACGACTGCCGGGCGCGGGTCCGCGCACGCCAGAAGTCGCTTACTGCCGGCGTTTTCGCCGCAGGATCGAGACCGGGCGCACCGATGCGAGGCCTCGCCACATCGGGCGGCGCTCACGGTCCGCGTCGGCCGTGGCCGCCTGATCCTCCTCTTCGGCGTCGTCCAGCGCCGCCGCCGCCGCATGCTCGTAGCTCAGTCGGAAGAGCGCGACGATCTGCTCGACGTCCTGGGGGCCGTTCACGCGCCGGCTCACCCACCGATCGCACCCGCCGTGACCGGGCGACACGCGTCCGCTGGCGACGAGCTCGTCGCGTACCTGCGGCGGGAACGGCAGGTCGGCGACGGTCTCACCGTGCAGATGACCCAGCTCGCGGCGCCCGAGGTGAAACACGATGCCCCCGAAGCGATGTGCGCCTTCGGTGACGCCGGGATACTCGAGCAGCTCGCGGCGAACCGCTGCGGTCAGCGACGGCGCATCCATGGTGCTCGGAAGGTACCCGCCCTGCCCGGCGGCTGGAACCTCGGCCTTCAGGACGTGGCGCCGGCCACCAGCTCCAGCTGAGCGAGGTACAGGTCGGCGAAGCGGCGAACGGCATCCGGGCCGAAGAGCCGGTGCGGGTAGCGGAACGTCAGGTGCAGGCGCCCCTCGATCGTCACCGCGCCGACGCACAGGCAGCGCGGCGAGCGGCTCGGCGGGGAGAACCACAGCTCGCGCACCTCGCCGCCGTCGGACCCGAACCGCGGTGCGGACGCGAAGGACCCGAGGTCGCAGAGCATCGCCGCGTCGGCACGGTCGTTGTCGATCAGCGGCTGCAGAACGATGGTCGACTGCTTCGCCCAGAGCGTCAGCATGCCGGCCCGCTGCAGCGCGGCGATCAGCGCGATCCCGATCCGCTTCCCCTCGTCGCGCTCTGCCTGCCAGGCGATCGCCCGCAGCGCCGCGCCCGGTGTGGCGCGCTCCCGCGGTGTCGTCGACAGCCGTGTGTTGACGGAGAGGTTCGCCACCACGTGCTCGGGCAACCGGTCGGGCCGCAGGTCGACGGGCACGAGGATGCCGATCCGGCGACCCGGAAGCTCGTGCCGCCCGTTCCACGTGGCGACCGTCAGGTGCAGCGCGGCGATCAGCGCATCGCGCGCGGCGCCGCCCCCGCCGCCGGTCACGTCAGGCGTCGCCTGCGCCGACAGGCCGACGAGATGAAATCCGTAGCCCGGGTCGTCGCCGGCCTCCTCCGCGGCCAGCCGCGGGGGCTTGGACAGCGAATCGCGCACCCGCTCGAGCGCCTTGCGGCCCAGCCGTACGACCCGCGACGAGGATGGCGGCGCCGGTTGAACGGGGAGGTCCGCGCAGGCGAGGAAGTCCAACGGGTGCTGCGGGTCGGCGTCGCCGGCGTAGGCGCGGGCGAGTCGCTCGACCACCCGCGCCGCGCCGAAGCCGTCCACGGCTGCGTGGTTGAGGTTGAGCATGAGCACGTCGCCCGCCGGGTGATGGGCCAGGAGGACTCCGAACGGCGGCAGGACCGTGAGCGGCGGGCCAGCGGTGTGCAGCCGCCGGCGTGCGACGTCG
>DASYVZ010000369.1:0-1662 GCA_035936515.1 Solirubrobacteraceae bacterium
AAGCAGGCTGCGGATCGCGCTCGAGGCGCGCGACTTCGCGCGCGCTTCGAAGTAGCGGCCAAGCAGGATGAACGCCATCAGCAGCGCCGCCGTCTCGAAGTACAGATGACCACCCGCGACCAACTCGTAGGCGGAGTACAAGAACGCCGCGAGGGTGCCCATCGCGATCAGCGTGTCCATGTTCGCGCTGAGGTGCCGTGCGCGCTGCGCACCGCTGTAAAGGATCGGCCAACCGGCCCAGAACTGCACGGGAATAGTCAGCGCGAAGCTCGCCCAGCGCGCCCAGGCGGCCTCCGGAGCGGCGAACGCCAGCGCCATCACGATCAGCCCCAGCGGCCATGCGATGACGACTCGGCGCAGCCACTCGCCCCGCTCGACGTCGTGCACGTCTTCGGCGTCGCGCGTCTCGAAAGCCGCCGGCGACGCCGAGTAGCCGGCGGCGATGATGCGCTCCTGCAGATCCTCGACCGACACCGCCCGCGGGTCATAGATCACTTCCGCATGGGCGGTGGCGAAGTTGACGCCGGCCTCGGCGACGCCCTCGCTGCGCGTCAGCGCGCGCTCGATGCGCACCGCGCACGAGGGGCAGTTCATCCCGTCGATCGCCAGCTCCGTGCGGTCAAACACGTCCGCGTCACGGCGATGCTCGGCGATGCGGCTGTCTGTCGTGGCGACCATCAGGTCACCTGCGGTGCATCGCGCCCGTCGATGGCTCGCTCGACATCATCTCGCGATGCATCTCGCGCCTCTGCGGGTCGCGCACGTGCTGGCGGTGCATCTCGCGCATCTGCGGGTCGCGCATGTGCCGGCGGTGCATCTCGCGCACCTCGCCGCCCATCATCTGCCCCGACCGCTCGCCGCTGGACGAGTGACCGGACGTCGCCGCCGCGACGCCGCCGACGGTGAGCAAAGCGACGCCTGTGATCGCGGCGGCGGTGGAAAGGGTCTGTCGTAGCCGCATTCGTGGCTCCTCGCTTCGCGTCCACTACACAGTGTAGTAGGTCACTGCGCGAGCATCGAACACGCGGGCGCGCGTGAAGCGCTGTCGGCTGCTGCGGTGCCGCGGTTCAGGCCATCGTCGTGTGGGCATCGGAGCGCGCGGAGCGAACGCGTGTGCGTGCCAGCAGGAACCCGCCGATCGCCAGCGGGGCGACTGCCATGGCGAGCATGCAGGACTGCGCGAAGAGCAGCGGCACGTTCACGTCCGGCGAGGCTGTCGCGCTGACGCGCAGCGCCACGGCGGCGACTGCGGCGAGGGCGATCGACGACCAGGCCAGGAGCACGACCGGTAGCTCCCAGGCCGAGCGCTCACCCATCAGGTGATCGACCCGCTCGGGGGCAATCCCGGCAACCGCGGGGTTGGCCGCTTGGAAGGACAGCAGTGCCGAGGCCAGCGGCGCGGCGTTACCGGCGGCACGGACGGCGGCGCCGTCGGCTGCAAGCTCGGCCAGCGACGCGTAGCGCTCGCCGAGCCGGCGCGCGGCGGGCAGAAAGAACATCGCGTCGGCGAGCACGCGCGCAACGAAGATCCGCAACGGGTCGCGCTGGCGCGCGTGATGGCGCTCGTGCGTCACAACGGCCTGCAGCTCGTCGCCGTCAAGCGCCGCCAGCGCGCCCGTCGAGACGTAGATCCGGGATGAAATCAGGCCAGCGCAGAACGCG
>DASYVZ010000370.1:0-4035 GCA_035936515.1 Solirubrobacteraceae bacterium
ATCAGGTCTACGCCGACGAGGTCTCGCCGCAGACCAAGGAGCTGATCGCATCGCGGCGCGGCGCGGACGGGCCCCCGCCCGACGAGGTCGGCGACTTCGAGGAGTACACGTCGCTGTATCGCGAGAGCTGGAGCGACCCCGCCGTGCGCTGGCTGCTGTCGACGGTGTCCAGCGCGATGATCTTCGACGACCACGACGTCCACGACGACTGGAACATCTCCGAGGCGTGGATCGCGCAGATGCGCGCCAAGCCCTGGTGGGAGGAGCGCATCCTCGGGGCGTACACGTCCTACTGGATCTACCAGCACCTCGGCAACCTCTCGCCCTCCGCGCTGTTCGACGATCCGATCTACTGCGCCGTCCAGGACGCCGCGGGCGACGCCGAAGAGCTCGTGCGCGAGTTCGCGCGTATCGCGGCGCGCGAGATCGCCGGCGCGCGCTGGAGCTACTGCCGCGACTTCGGCCGCACGCGGCTCATCGTGGTGGACTCGCGAGCGGGCCGGGTGCTGGCGGAGGGCCGTCGCCAGATGCTCTCCGACGCCGAATGGAATTGGGTGGAGGACCGCTGCACCGGCGACTTCGACCACCTCGTCATCGGCACGTCGCTGCCGGTCATGCTGGCGCCGGGAATGCATCACCTCGAGGCCTGGAACGAGGCGGTCTGCGACGGCGCGTGGGGCCGGCTCGCCGCCCGCCTCGGCGAGCGGATCCGCCAGGGTCTCGACCTCGAGCACTGGGCCGCCTTCCAGGATTGCTTCGCGCGCCTGGCGGTGCTGCTCGAGGACGTCGCCGCCGGGCGCCGCGGTCCCGCTCCGGCAACGCTCACGCTGCTGTCGGGCGACGTTCACCACGCCTACCTCGCAGAAGCCTGGTTTCCCGGCCGCCGCGTGAGCAGCCGCGTCCTGCAGGTGACGTGCTCACCGGTGCGCAACCCCCTCGCCAAGCGCGAGCGGCACACTCTGCGAGCGGCGTTCACCCGGCCGGTGGCGGCCTTCGCGCGGCATGTGGCGCGTGCGGCCGGCGTCGCGCCGCCGCCGATGCGCTGGGCGTTCGCGCAGGAGCCGACGTTCGACAACCAGATCGCGCGCCTGGACCTGTGCGGTCGCCATGCGCAGCTGTGCATCGAGAAGACGCTGCCGGAGGATTGGCAGGCGCCGCGCCTGCACACCAGCCTCTCGCTCGGGATCGTCGCGAGAGACTGAGTGTTAAGCACATAGTGTTAAAGGCATAGAGGACGCAGCCTTCCCCGGCGCATAAACGGTACAGTCGCCGCCATGCCTAACAACAATGAGCGCGGCAGCTTCGGCGCCTTCGACGTAATCGTGATTCTGGTGATCCTGTTCGGGCTGTTCGGGATCTCCTTGCTCATCGCAGCGTCGTAGCCCGCAGTACTGTCCGGGAGAGGGTGGGTCGGCCGTCCAGCGGCGTCGCTAGTGTGCGCCCGGTGACCGTCGCCGCGCTCGAACTCGATCTCGAGGTCTTCACCGGGCCGTTCGACCTGCTGCTCACGCTCGTCCTGCGCGAGGAGATCGACCTGCTCGAGGTGCAGCTCGCGGAGATCGTCATCGCCTACCTCGATCACCTCGAGGCGCGCGGCGAGCTCGACCTCGAGGTGGCGACCGAGTTCCTCGTGCTGATCGCGGCGCTGCTGGAGCTCAAGTCGCGGCTCATGCTGCCGCGCGAGGACGACAAGCTGCCCGACTTCGAGCCCGGCGAGGCGGCCGAGGAGCTGCTGGCGCGGATGCTCGAGGCCCAGCGCTATCGCCGTGCCGCGGAGCACGTCGCGGCGCGGCTGGCCGGTGAGGAGGGCATCCGCTATCGGTGCGCGCCGCTGCCGCCGGCGCTGCGCCGCACGAACCTCGCCGACGCGGGTGCCGTCTACAGCCCGCGGCGGCTCGGCGCGGCGATCGGCGGGCTGCTGCGGGTGCCGCCGGAGCTTTCCTTGCGGCATCTTTCGATCCCGCGCGTCACGACGGCCGAGCGCCTGGCGCACCTGCGCGCGCTGCTGCGCCACGGCGCCACCACGTTCGACGAGGCCGTGCGCGGCGCCGACCGCGTCACGGTCGCGGTAACGCTCTTCGCGCTGCTCGAGCTCTACAAGCAGGGCGAGGCGACGTGGGAGCAGCCGGAGACGTTCGGGGAGATCACGATTGCACCCGCGACGCAGTCGGCGGCGCCGGCGTGGGCGGGGGCCCGGTTGTGACGCCGCTGGGCGAGCTGGCGCGGATCATCGAGGCGCTGCTGTTCCTCTCGCTCGAGCCCGTCAGCGCCGAGGAGCTCGCCGAGGCGACGGGCGGCGAGGCGGGCGAGGTCGCCGCCGCGCTCGCCGAGCTCGATCGCATGTACGCGCCCGGCGCACGCGGGCTGCAGCTCAAGCGCGTCGGCGGCGGCATCGCGATCGCCACGGACCCGATCTGCGAGGAGGCCGCGCGGCGCCTTCTCGCCAAGCCGCGCACGCCGCCGCTCACGCCCGCACAGGCGGAGACGCTGGCGATCGTCGCCTATCTGCAGCCGGTCTCGCGACCCGAGATTACGCGCATTCGCGGTGTCGCCGCCGAGTCGGCGACCGCGACGCTCGAGGAGCGCGGCTTCATCGAGGAGGCGGGGCGCTCGCAGTTCGGCGCGGTGCTGTACCGGACGACGGACCTGTTCCTCAGGCTCTTCGGGCTGGATTCGCTGAAGGCGTTGCCGAGCGTCGTGGAGTGGGATCCATCGCCGGAGGAGCAGGCTGATCTGCGCGACCGCCTGCTGCGGGCCGGCGAGCAGCGCCTGGCCGATCCGCCCGGAACGCCAGGCTGACGACGCGACGCCGGGCCGTCAGCGCGCTGCAGTTCTTCCCCCGCGGCGGGTCGTCGCACGTGGCCCGCGCGCTGGCGCGCGAGCTGCCCGCTCATGGCTGGCACGTGACGCTCGTGTCGGGCTCTCGCGCCGATCTCGACGAGCACGCCGACGCGCGCCATTTCTACGGCGGGCTCGACGTTCGCGCCGTCGACTTCGACGCGGCGCTCGCGGCCCCTGATCCGCTCGACCCGCCGCCCGGGGCCGCGCCGATGCAGCCCTCCTTCGAGGATCGTCCCGGCGCGCCGGACGTGGTGTACGCCAGGCTCGACGACGCGCAGTACGAGCGCCAGGTCGAGGCCTGGGCGCGCGCGCTGGCCACCGCCGGGGCGGCGGATGCCGACGTCCTGCACCTGCATCACCTCACGCCGCTGCATGCTGCCGCCGCTCGTGTTGCGCCGCAGGTTCCGGTGATCGCCCACCTGCACGGCACGGAGCTGCTCATGCTCGAGGCGATCGCTGCGGGGCCGCCGCAGACCTGGAGCCACGCGGCCGCATGTGCGCAGCGCATGCGGGAATGGGCGCGCGCTTGCAGGCGGCTCGTCCTGCTCTCGCCCAGCGCGATCGAGCGAGCGGTGCGGCTGCTCGACATCGATCCCGGCCGCTGCGTCGTCGTCCCCAACGGCTTCGAGCCGCAGCGCATCCGGCGCATCGGGCTCGATCGTGCGGCGCACTGGCGCACGCACCTCGTCGAGCATCCCCGCGGGTGGCGGCCGGGGAGCGAGCCGGGCAGCGTCGGCTACAGCGACGACGACGTGGCGGATCTCGCGGCCGGGCCCGTGATCCTCAGCGTCGGCCGCTTCACCGCGGTGAAGCGCACCGGGCTGTTGATCGAGGCGTTCGCCGCCGCGCGCGAGCGGTTCGCCGAACCGGCGTCGCTCGTCCTGGTCGGAGGCCACCCCGGTGAGTGGGAGGACGAGCACCCGCTGGACACGGTGCAGCGGATCGGCGCGCGCGGCGTCTTCCTCGCCGGCTGGCACGAGCACGACACGCTGCCGGCGTTCCTGTCGGCGGCCGACGTCCTCGCGCTCGCGAGCGTGCGCGAGCAGTTCGGCCAAGTCCTCGTGGAGGCCATGGCGGCCGAGCTGCCGCTCATCGCGGTCGCTCGGTTCGGGCCAGCCGAGATCGTCGAGCCCGGGCGCACCGGCTGGCTCGTCGAACCAGACGATCGCGACGCGCTCGCGGACGCGCTCGTGG
>DASYVZ010000371.1:0-4209 GCA_035936515.1 Solirubrobacteraceae bacterium
GCTCGGCGTCGCAGGCGCGGGCCAGCGCCGGCGGCCACCACGGCGGCACCTCCTGCAGGAGCGCCACGTCCCACTCCCAGGCGGCGAGCGCGGCGGCAAACGCCGGCTGCAGATCGCGCCCGGCCGGCGGCTGCGCGCGGCCGTGAAAGAGGTTCCAGGTCAGCAGGCGCATCGCGCACATAGACTGCCCGTCTTGACGCGCCATCTGCTCACCGGAGCCGAACTGGACCGCAACGAGCTGGGCGCGCTGCTCGATCGCGCCGACGCGCTGAAGGCTGAGCCGCTGTCCTCCCGCGCGCTGGAGGGACGCAGCATCGCGCTCATCTTCGAGAAGCACTCGACGCGCACGCGCCTCTCCTTCGAGGCGGGGATATTCGAGCTCGGCGGGCAGCCCGTCGTGCTGCGCCGTGACGAGCTGCAGCTCTCGCGCGGCGAGTCCGTCGCCGACACCGCCCGCGTGCTCTCGCGCCACATGGCGGCGATCGGCGTGCGCACGGGAGCCGACGAGATGCTCGAGGAGCTGGCGGAGTTCGCGTCGGTCCCGGTCTTCAACATGCTGACCGCGCGTCATCACCCCTGCCAGGCGCTCGCCGACCTCATGACGCTGCGCGAGGAGTTCGGCCGTCTCGCCGGCCTCAAGCTCGCCTATGTCGGCGACGGCAACAACGTCGCGCGCTCGCTGGCGCTGCTCGGCGCGATCGCCGGCGTGGAGGTCGCGATCGCCTCACCGGCGCAGTACACGCTGACCGACGCGCGCGGCGCGACGCTCACGACCGAGCCCGCCGACGCCGTCGCCGGTGCGCACGCCGTGTACGCCGACGTCTGGGTCAGCATGGGCGACGAGGACAGCGCCGTCGAGCGGCGCGAGCTGCTCGCGCCCTACCGCCTCGACGACGCGCTGCTCGACCGGGCGGCGCCCGGGGCGATCGCGCTGCACTGCCTGCCCGCGCATCCCGGCGAGGAGGTGACCGCCGAGATGCTCTACGGCCCGCGCCAGCGGATCTGGGAACAGGCGGAGAACCGCCGTCACGCGCAGAAGGCCCTGCTGGAGCTGCTCGTCCGCGGCGAAGATCGACACGGGGAGAACGTCTGATGGCGCTCGCCGCGCTGCGCGACGTGCTCGCCAAGGGCGTCGTGATCACGGCCGAGCGCCTGCAGGAGACGATCGACGAGACCATCGAGCGTGGCCGCATGACCCGCCAGGATGCCGAGGATCTCGCCGGCAACCTCGTCGACATCGGGCGCCGCCAGACGCAGGACGCGCTGGCCGACGCGGCGCACCTGATCGGCCGCTCCGCACAGGAGACGCGCCGCGTGACACGCTCGCGCGCGAACTCGGCGCTGGCGGCGATCCAGAAGCGTCTCCCGTAGCCGCGCGGTGGGCGCCACCTATCCTGGGAGGCTCATGGAAGCCTCCACCTTCACCCGGCCCGAGAAGGGCGCCGAGATCGACCTTCGCGTCGACGCGCTCGCCTACGGCGGCAACGGCATCGCCCGCATCGAGGGCTACGTCGTCTTCGTCTCCGGCGCCATCCCCGGCGACCTCGTCCGCGCGGTGGTCACGAAGCGCAAGCGCGCGTACGCCGAGGCGCGCACGGTCGAGGTGCTCGAGCCGAGCTCGGAGCGGATCGCGCCGCTCGCCGACCATCCCGGTGCGCCGTGGCAGGTGCTGCCCTACGAGCGCCAGCTCGCCGTCAAGCACGAGCAGGTGCGCGACGCGCTGACGCGGATCGGCCGCCTGGAGGGCTTTGCGCTCGACGACATCGTCCCGGCGGTCGAGCAGTGGCGTTATCGCAACAAGCTGGAGTACTCGTTCGGCACGGCGGCGGACGGCACGCTGATCTGCGGCTTCCACGCGCCCGGCTCATGGCACGACATCGTGCCGATCGGCGACTGCCGGCTGGCGTCCGAGCGCTCGAACGTGGCCCGCGAGCAAGTGCTGGCGTGGTGTCGCGAGCAGGGCCTCGTGGCGTTCGATCGCCGCACGCACACCGGGCTGCTGCGCAACCTCGTCGTGCGCGAGGGCCGGCGCACCGGCCAGCTGCAGGTGCGCCTCGTGACCGGGCCGGGGGACATCGACGGGCCTGGCCTGGCGGCCGCAGTCGACTGCGACGGCCTGTCGTGGACGACGACCGACGCGCTCGCCGAGACGACGCAGGGCGGCGAGACGATCAAGCTCGCGGGCAACCGCACGCTCGAGGAGGAGCTCTGCGGCCTGAGCTTCTCGATCGCCCCGAACGCGTTCTTTCAGACGAACACCGAGATGGCCGAGCAGCTCTACGCCATCGCCGGCGAGCTCGCCGACCTGCAGGGCTGGGAGCGCGTCTATGACCTGTACTGCGGGATCGGCACGGTCGGGCTGAGCCTGGCGGCCCGTGCCGGTGAGGTCTGGGGCCTGGAGATCGTCGAGCAGGCGGTGGCGAACGCGATCACCAACGCCAAGCGCAACGGCATCGACAACGCGCGCTTCTTTGCGGGCGACGTGCGCCTGGCGCTGCGCGAGCTCGTCGACGAGGCGAGCCGGCCGGACGTCTGCGTCATCGACCCGCCGCGCGCGGGCCTGTCGCAGAAGGTCGTGCGGCGCGTCATCGAGGCCGCGCCGCGCCGGATCGTCTACATCTCCTGCAACCCGACGACGCTGGCCCCCAACGCGGCACAGCTCGTCGAGGCCGGCTACGTGCTGCGGCGGGTCGTGCCGGTCGACATGTTCCCGCAGACGCCGCACATCGAGTGCGTGGCGCTGCTGGAGCGTGGGTGACCGTCAGCTCCCCGCTGTGGCGGCTTCAGACGAGTCGCGTCGTGCGGCTGGGCGGCCTATGAGCGTCGTCCCAGCGGACGTCGCGCGCGCGCGCAACGCGGTCTGCGACGTGGCGCGGCGTACGCCTGTGCTGGAGTCCGAGGCGCTGTCGGAGCGCTGCGGCGTGCGGGTGCTGTTGAAGGCTGAGAATCTGCAGCGCACGGGTTCGTTCAAGCTGCGCGGGGCGCTGAACAAGCTGGCATCGCTGGGCACGGGGTGCGAGCGCGGCGTGGTGGCTGGTAGCGCAGGCAACCACGCCTGGGCGCTGGCCGATGCGGCCCGGGCGCGCGGCGTGCCGTGCGAGGTGTTCATGCCGGCCCAGGCGCCGATCGCCAAGATCGACGGCTGCGCCGCGCTGGGCGCGCTGGTGCACCTGGGGGGAGACTCGCTGGAGGAGTGCTTTGCGGCGGCGACAGCGCGGGCGCAGGAGCGCGGGCTGGCGTTCGTGCATCCCTTCGACGATCCCGACGTCGTGGCCGGGCAGGGCACCATCGGTCTCGAGCTGCTCGAGGACGTCGAGGACTTGGCGAAGGTCGTCGTTCCTGTGGGCGGCGGGGGACTGGCGAGTGGGCTGGCGATCGCAGTGAAATCGGCTCGTCCGGGGGTCGAGGTCGTCGGCGTGCAGGCCGAGGCATGTGCCCCGTTCGCCGAGTCGCTGCGGCGTGGCCAGCCGGTCGCTGTCTCATCGGGGCTGTCGATCGCCGACGGGATCGCGGTCAAGCGGCCGGGCGAGCTCACGCTCGGTCTGATCGCGCAGTGGCTGGATGACGTGGTCGCTGTTGGCGAGGACGAGGTCGCCGAGGCGATGGTGCTGCTGATGGAACGCAGCAAGCTCGTGGTCGAGGGGGCAGGGGCCGTCGGCGCGGCAGCGCTGCTGGAGGGCCTGGTCGCGCCCGCACGACACGGAACCACGGTGGTCGTGCTTTCCGGTGGCAACGTCGACGCAGGGCTGCTCGCCGCGGTGACGCGCCGCCACGAGACGCAGGTCGGGCGGCGGCTGGTGCTCTTCACCCGCGTTCCCGACCGGCCGGGATCGCTGGCCGGGCTGCTTGCGTGCGTCGCTGGTGCCGGTGCGAACCTCGTGGAGGTCGAGCACGTCCGCGAGGGCGTCGACCTGCACGTTCGCGAGACCGCGGTGCAGCTTGTGCTGGAAACCCGCGGCCGTGAGCACGCCCAGCAAGTGCTCGACGCAGTCGCAGGCGACGGCTACGTGGCGCAGATCCTCGACTGACGCGCGACGGCTACCGCCCGCGCAGCGCGCGCAGCTCTGACCGCAGCTGGCTGACCTCGGCCTCCAGGCGCGCGACGCGCTCGGCGAGCGGCAGCTCCACGCGCTCGACCTCCGGCGCGGAGGGCATCGGCCGGCCGGGCGCGCGGCGTGCCGTGCGAGGTGTTCATGCCGGCCCAGGCGC
>DASYVZ010000372.1:0-11465 GCA_035936515.1 Solirubrobacteraceae bacterium
GTTCAACGGCCCGTCGGCTTCGCTGTTGCGGGTGAAGAGCCAGTCGAGCGAGTGGTCGGCGTCCGCGATAAAGCCGTCGAGGCTGGTTGCGGTGTAGTACTGGGTTAGACCCACATGCGCTCCTTTGCTGGATCGCGATCAGGATCGGCGCGCGTTCATGACGATCGCGGCCGCGCCGGCCGCGAGACGTCGCTCGCCGGCGTTTCAGCATCAGCTTGTAGACGCGCCAGCAAGCATCCCGCAGTCGAGCCCGGGGCGTGAGCGACAGCCGCTGAGAGCGTCATGTCGCGTCGCGACGTTGCGGCTCGGTGGTCAACACGGCGGTCGCCAGCAGGATTGCTCATCCTGACTCGGCGGGCGCTCTTCTACGGTCCGTCAGCAGGACGGCTAGTTGTCGTCCCACAACCGAACGCCTGGCGGGATGCGGACTTCGGTCGCCTGCGCCGCCTGAAGTCTCATAACGCCGTCAGATGTCAAAGCCGCCGTCTGGGCGGTGCTCCCACCAGTGCAGGTCCGGCCAGGGGCGACGGCGCGCGTTCGTGCCGCAGTGCACCTCGCCGAGCTGCTCGTGGTAGGCGTACCAGTCGTCGACGAAGCGGGTGTCGCGGTCCGCGAGGGCGTCGCGAAACGCGCGTTCGAACGCGTCGACTCCGTCGACGCGCGGGCCGTAGGGGCGCGGCACCAGGCTGACGTCGCCGATCACGAGGTGGTTGACCATGTCGGGAAAGAACGCGGCTGTGCGTGGGTCCGACGGCGATGGGGGCCAGAACAGCACGGGTAGCTCGACGACGTCGACCTCGCCGACGTCGAGCTCCATCAGCAGCATTTCCCGGTTGAGGTCCATGATCGCCTGAAACCGATCGTTCTCCTCCCAGAACTGCCGGTCCGAGACGAGCTGCCTGACGCTGACGGCGGCGGGCGGGCCCGTGTCGGGATCACCCCGGCGGAGGCCCTCGAACATCACGGCCTCCGCGTGCCCCTCTTCGACGAGCCTGTCGAGCACGCCGCGAGCCTTGCGCGGGGAGGCCAGCAGCACCTGAAAGCCCTGCTCGTTGCGGGCCGGCACGAAGCTGACGATCTCGTCGACGTGTCCGACGGTCAGCCAGTCGGTGTAGAGCTCGATCGGAGCCTGGACGCGCTGTGCGTGCAGGAAGCGGCGCAGCTCGGGCATCATCTGCCGCGACGCCTCGCGGTAGTCGCCGTACTCGCGGCCTCCGAAGACGATCCGGCCGAAGGGGTAGCGCCGCCCGCGCACCGTGACCGGCGGGCTGACCTCGAGGTTGCCGAAGGAGTCAAGCGAGTTCGGCGTGCTGCCGGCAAGCTGGAAGTGCCCTAGATCCGGCCCGACCTGCAGCCGAGACCAGTGGTCAAGCTCCCTGTCGCGAGGGCTGTCGCAGACGACGGGCAGCATGTGGGTGGGGCTCTCGCTGAAGCCGAATTCGACCTCGTCCTGAATCCAGCGGTCGCCCTGGTGCTCGTCGACGGGCACGATGTGCAGTGGGACGCCGAGCGACTGGCAGACGTCCTCCAGCTGGCGCAGGAATTCGGTGTTGGGGACGTCCGTCTGACGGGTGTCGCAGACGTAGACCTCCTCGACGGGCAGCGTGTTGGGCGTCATCATCCACGGAGCCACGCGCACGACCGCGCGATCGTTGCCGATCGTCTGGCCACTGTCGCGCAGCTGCAGTTCCAGGGTGAGCAGGCCTTCGAAGAAGGACCCCGGATACTCGTGCGCCTCGAGGAAGCAGCGCACGCCCCCGGCCCCCAGCGATGGCGAGACCGTGCGCGGCTCAGCGTCCTCGTCGGTCGGATCGCGCCCGAGCAGCAGCTCTAGGCCTCCGTCGACGGCGCGATAGATCGAGATGCGAACGGCCTCGTCGCGCGTCACCACGAGCACGAGCTCGCACTCGGGCGGAAGCGGCGCGCCGGTCGCCCGGACCAACACCTCGGTGAGCTCGGAGTCCTCGGCCTCGCGCACGCTCAGCGCCGTCGTATCGCGGTCGTTGTTGACCAGCACGATCGCTCCACGTTGCTGCGCGCCCCACACCCAGTTGCGCTTGCCGTCCTCGTTGTCGCCGATCACGCCGTCCCTGTCGGCATCCACGTCGACCCGCACGTGCACGACGTGCAGCTCGACGGACAGCTCGTCCAAGACCTGCCCCGCCGCGTCGAGATGGTGGATCAGCGCGCGATAGGCGCCGGGTTGCGCGGCGACGACCGACATCAGTCCCTCGTAGGCCAGCGGAGCGGCCACCGTTGTGCCCGGCGCAAGCTCCGTCCAGGCATCGGCGTCGACGTAGCGGACTTCGACGCCGTCGGACCGCTCAACGAGCACTATGTCGCCATCGAGCTTGTTGAACGTGAAGCGCGCGGCGGTATATCGCGTCTGCACGAACCTCAACTCAGCCATCTCAGCACCCTCCGAGCCGACGCGACCGACGTAGTCAGCAGTCGCGCGTCGCCGCTGCCCATGGCTCAGGCGTGCGCCACGACCTCGCGCACCTCCACGTCCTCAAGCGTGACTGTGTCAAGCACTGTCGCCGGGATCCGCTCGCTCGCGGCGGTGGCGGCGTCCTCGGACTCGAAGATCATCATCGACAACCCCGAGTTGCCACTGCGAGTCCAGTAGCCGGCAACGAACCCCGGGGCCTGCGCTACTTGGGGCACGACCTTCTCCCGCAGATCGCTGATGGAGGGCTCGATGTCGTTGATGGTGACCTTGACGACGACTGCGTGCATGCTTGGTCCTCCTTCTGTCAGCAGGCATCCAAACGTATCCGGATCGAGCTGATCGCGGGAAAAACCGTCAACTTGACGGCTCGGCTCGGCAGTTGCGCCCCGAGTCTGGGCACGGCACGTGGGCGCGAGTCGGTGGCTGCCCTCTCCGGCACGCAAGAAGCGCTTGGCCCGTAGCAGCAGTCTCGGTTCGGCTCTAGGTCCGCGTCCTCAAGCCGGTGCTTGAGCCCGACGCACAAGCCGCCTGCGACGACCTGGGGTCCGTGCCCGCGGCGCTTCCGACTGACGAATCTCAACTAGCGACCACTGCCGGACGTTGGGCGAGTCCGAGTTGCCGCGCCCGGACACCGCTTCGACGCCCGAAGCTGCCGGCGAGGCAGCCATCGGCTGCCCGCGCCAAGCGTCCCGATGTATCGCTTTGCTCGAACAGCATCGGGCCTCTCGCTGATTGCCGCGACCGAGTTGCTCGAGCTACGCCGGTTGATGCCTTGCTCACGTCAACGCTCGTAAAGCCCGCCGAAGCGTGTGCAAATTGCGTCAGTCGGCGCATCCCCGCCGCGCTTTGCGCGGCGAGGTCTCGCGCTTGCAGCGTACGCCGCGCTACTCGACGTCCGTGACTGGACGGAAGATGACGTCGGTGCCGTTGCTCTCGAAGACGTTGCCGATCTGCGTCACCACCTGCGGCAGCGGCTGCCGTCGCTCCGCGATCAGGAAGCCGATCTGCTGCCGGCGCACGGCGTTGTAGGCCAGCACGACGTCGTTGCCGTACCAGACGGTTCTCGCTGATCCGTGCCTCGGCGGATGAGCTGCTGCGAGGCGTCGAAGGTGCCGTCGCGGTTGGTCCCGATCATGTTCTCCGCGATCCGGTTGCTCCAGCCCGTGATCCGGATCTGGTTGCGGAAGTCGTAGATCGAGAGGTTGCGGACGATGTTGCCCGGCGAGGTGATCGTTAAGCCCGTTGACGGTCGAGTTCGACCCGGGTCCGCGCAGCTCGATCATCGGGCACTTGGTGGTGAAGCCGTCCGGCAGCGCGCCGTCGAGAATCGTCGGCCCCGCCAGGTCGCGGATATTGGGCAGCGGCGTGCTGATCTTGATCGTGTTCTTGGTGTTCGACATGGCACGTGAAGCGGATCGTGCTCGTCGCCCGATCGACGGCGGCTTCCTGCAGGGCGGCCCGCAGCGTGCACCTGCCGCCCGAGGTCCGGCAGACGCCGTCGCCGACGCTCACGTCGCCGGCGTCGTTGGGCGCGGTGACCCAGTACTCGACGTGCGGGTCGTACACGCCGTCGGGTGGCTCCGCGCCGGCGGGCAGCGTGTACATCGTTGATGCTGCGCCCGCCAGTGCCACAGCGGTGGCCAGCGCGCGGCGCATGCGAGATCGAATGGGCGAAGAAATTCTCATCGTGGTGCTCCAAGGTCAGGGAGGGACCGGTCGTCGTGGGGCGTGCGGGCGCCACGGCCGCGTGGCGTTGCCGTGCGCATCGACTCGATCGCGCCGGTCAGCTCAATCCACCCGGTGAACGGCCGCGGCTCTGCGCCGTCGGCGAGCATGAAGCTCCCGCTGATCGGCTGGCTCGCCGCGTCGACCTCGAGAATCGCGCGCACGCTGCAGGGACGGTCCACACCGGCGATCCTCTTGTGCGCCGAGCGCGCTTCGCGCCGGTAGTCGCTACCGGTCTTTTCCGTGACCTCGGGGCTTGCGGTGAACGCCACGGGAGGCGCTAGGCTCGCGCTGTGCTGGTCGGCGCGTGTCGCGGGCGCCCAGTCGCGGCTGGGTCGAGAATCCGATGACGGCTGGTTTGGAGCGAGAGCGTCAGCCGGCGCACGGACGGATGGGCGCGGACCTGCTGCAACGCGCGGACGAGTGCGCGGTCCTCGAGCGTTGCCTCGACAGCGCGATTCGCGGATCCGGCTCGCTGGTGCTCGTCGAGGGCGAGGCGGGCGTCGGCAAGTCGACATT
The DNA here is from genome assembly GCA_035936515.1 of Solirubrobacteraceae bacterium. Classification (GTDB taxonomy): domain Bacteria; phylum Actinomycetota; class Thermoleophilia; order Solirubrobacterales; family Solirubrobacteraceae; genus CADCVQ01. Next base: position 4,697 of record DASYVZ010000372.1, read on the forward strand.
GCTGGAGGCGGCGCTCGCCGAGGCTGCGCGACGGGGCCTGGCAGCACTCGCGGCGCGCGGGCGCGAGCTGGAGCGAGACGCGGCGTTCCGTCTCACGCCAGCTACTCGAGCGAGCGCCGGCAGCCGAAGCGGCGGCCAGCGAATGGCAAGCCGCGACGAGCGTAGGGGCACCGTCGGCGGCGGCCGCGGTCGACGCGCTCGTCGACCGACAAACGCGCAGAATTCGCGAGCGGCGCATCAAGGGGCGGAGCGTTCACAAGGGGCCGGCCGTGACCGCAGCGACGATCGGGAGCCGTCGGGGTGTCAGATGCTGCGCGAAAGGGAAGACGCGCAGGCAGAGAGCGACATGTCAGGGCTTGCCGGAGCACCTGCCGGGCCCGGCGGCGTCGGCGACGACGATGGCCGCTATCTGGCCTACCTCATCTTCGGCGGTCTGGCGCTGTTGCTCTGTGCGATCGTCGTGGTCGCCATCACGTCGTCGACGGGCGAGGACGAACGCGCGAAGGCGGCCGCCGAACGGCGCCTGCACCTACAAAAGCTGCCGGACTACTGGAACGTGAAACGCGGCGACACGTACGTCCGGATCGCGCAGAAGACCGGGCTGACGGTCGAGGAGCTTGAGACGTTCAACCCGTACACCGATCCCTCCACGATCCGGCCCGGCCAGCGGGTCAAGCTGCACGCGAAGGTGCCGCCGCCCAAGCCCAAGGCGCTCGGGCCAAAGTGGTTCACGCTGCGCAGCGGCGACTCGTTCGGCTCGATCGCGGCGAAGACGGGCAAGTCGATCGGCCGGCTGCAGCGCCTGAACCCCAAGCTCAAGCCAACGCTGCTGCAGCCAGGCGATCGCGTCCGCCTGCGCTGAGGCAACGCGCCTCCAGGGACGGCGCACGCGTTCGATTGACGCGACAATCGAGCGACCCATCCGCCTACCGCGAACCCGCCTTTGAAGCGCGCGAGCATCCAAACGACATCGCATGTGGAGGTGAGCGGCGGCGACGACGAGGAACGATCCGTCCGCGCATGTGGTCTCGCCGTCACTAATGAGCGCGAGGTCATCGCAGTAGCCGGTCCCTCAGCGGGACGCGTGCGCTCGTCCCAGAACGGCACGGCTATCGGAACGCGCGATCTCGCGGGTGTGGCGTCATCGTCGGTCGGACGTAGAGTCGGTGTATGAGCTGGTTGCCCGAGAAACGGCCACCCCGCCCGCGTGCTGGAGCTGATAGGGAAGTGAGCATATACTGGGGGCCGTCGTTCTGCGCGAGGTTCACAGCGGGTCGGCGGCCTACGATTCGGCGGTGAGTTCCTCGCTGACTGTTCGCCCGGCTCGGGCCGAGGACGGCGCGCAGATGGCGCGCGTGAATGTGCGGTGCTGGCAGGAGTCCTATCGGGGACTCATGTCGGGCGCGGTGCTCGATGACCCGGGCTTTCTGGCTGCTCGGGAGCGGTTCTGGACTGCCGCGTTGACCGACGAGCGCTATCGCGAGAACCGCGTGGCTGTCGCCGAGCGAGATGGCGAGCTGGTCGGGATCGCCATGTCGGGCCCGCCTTTGGACGCCGCGGCGGCGTGGGCGAGACAGTTGTATGTGCTCTATGTGTATGCAGCCCATCACGGCACGGGTGTGGGGCCGGCGCTGCTGGAGGCGGTCGTCGATCCGGAGGAGTCGGTGGCGCTGTGGGTGGCCGACCCGAACCCTCGCGCACAGGCGTTCTACCGCAAGCACGGCTTCGTTGCCGACGGGACGGCCCAGGTCGAGGACGGGGTGCGGGAGATCCGCATGGTCCGCGGCATGCAGGACAGTCGGTAATCCAGCGCAGCGGGGTGCTCACGTGGACTAACCGGTAAGCACGGGAGTTAGAGACGGGGATAGTGGTGAAGAGGACCCCCTCTCGGGTAGCCCACTATTCAGCTCAGCCGCACGGCTCGATACCGCTGGTCAGCAAGCCCTGGACTGGTCGTCGTCGCCGGCGAGGAATTGTCAATACCTGTGCATGGCCTGTCACGCACCTAGGCAATTACCAACGACACCTGCCCGTCCGGTGCGTCGCGCCAACAGGCGCCCGTCGTCGGGCATCGCCACTGGGGGCTGCTCGTCGCGCACGCGGAGTCGCACCCGAACGCCCGACGCCACCGCGATGAGCTCGACGCGTTCTGCGAGCTGCTACTCGATGACGTTCGACCCCGCGTCGCGATGGTCTACGAGCAGATGCTGCCGATCCTCGCCGCTCATGGCCTGCAGGACCTTGCGGTGCGATGTCGAGCAACGCATCGCGCTCGCGCTGGCCTGACCGCATCGCGCCGCGCGCAGCGCCGACTGCGGATGCGCTGCTAAAGGGTCCTCTCAACGGGACGCCTGGCGCTCGTCCCACAACCGAAAGGGCGGCCGGGACGCCGCGCCGGCGGCGTGGCCATCGCGCGTGTGCCTGCAGGGAGCAGTCTCATCGAGCTCCGCGGGAAAGCCGGTAGCCGGTCCTCCGGCTCGCGATCGTGAACTTCTCGCCATCGGCCGCGGTCCCGCCGACGAACCTCTGCCGGGACGCGGACGTTGACGGTCTGTTCAATCGTTTGTGGTCCGGTTCGATATCCAGGGCGTATGTGAGGCGTATCGCGCGGGGGGCCGGACTGGCAAGGCCCGACATCCGACCATTTCTGCCAGGCCGCAGGGCCGCCCCGGACTCCCACCAGGGCTGGAGCGCGAGTCCGAACCTGGCATGCTGCTCCTCGAGCCGTGACGTGCGATCGACTCGAACCGGCGCGACGCGAACGCGACCGGACGCCAACATGCCGACGAATACGGAAGCTGCGCTACACGAGCGCCCGGCGGAACTGCTGCAGCGGTTGATCCGCTTCGACACGACGAATCCGCCGGGCAATGAGCGCGCGTGCATCGAGTGGATCGGCGGTGTTCTGCGCGAGGCGGGTGTGGAGTCGCGCATCGTCGCGCAGGATCCGCAGCGGCCCAATCTGATCGCGCGGCTGGCGGGTGCCGGCGCGGCACCGGCGTTGCTGATGCAGGGGCATGTCGACGTCGTGCCAGCGCAGGGCCGCTGGTCGCATCCGCCCTTCGGCGGGGAGATCGGCGAGGGCTACGTGTGGGGCCGCGGCGCTCTGGACATGAAGGGCGGCGTCGCGATGATGGTGGCGGCATTCCTGCGCGCGGCCGCCGCGGACGTACCGCCGCCCGGCGATGTCGTGTTGTGCGTCATGAGCGATGAAGAGGCGGGAGGTGGTCTGGGTGCGCGCTTCTTGGTGAAGGAGCATCCGGAGTTGTTCGACGGCGTGCGGTTCGGGATCGGGGAGTTCGGTGGCTTCACCCTGGACCTCTCCGGGCGCCGCTTTTATCCCGTCATGGTCGCCGAGAAGCAGCTGTGCGTGGTCCGCGCGACGCTACGCGGTGCGGCCGGCCATGGCTCGTTGCCGGTCCGCAACGGTGCGATGGGTCGTCTGGGGCGTTTGCTCACGGAGCTGGACCGCCGCCGGCTGCCGGTGCACGTCACCGCAGTCGTCGGTTCGATGGTGGAGGCGATCGCGGCGGAGCTGCCGGCCGTGTCGGCCGTCGCACTGCGGGGGCTGCTGCGTCCCCGCATGACCGATCTCCTGCTGGATCACCTCGGCGAGCGTGTCGGCGCCTTCGATCCGCTGCTGCACAACACCGCGAGCGCGACGATCGTGCGCGGAGGCCAGTCGGCGAACGTCATCCCCGGGGAGGTCTCGGTCGACCTCGACTGCCGGCTGCTTCCCGGCTTCGGACCCGACGAGCTCTTCGCGGAGCTGCACGCGCTCGCGCGCGTCAACGCACAGTTCGACGTGCTGCGTCATGACCCGGGCCCGTCATCGGCCGACATGACGCTGTTTCCCACCCTGGCCGGAATCCTGCGTGAGCTCGATCGCGCGGGGCGGGCGGTGCCGCTGCTGCTGCCGGCCGTCACCGACGGCCGCCACTTCGCCCGACTGGGCATCCAGACCTATGGGTTTCTGCCCATGCAGCTGCCACCGGAGATGCCGTTCATGCAGCTCATTCACGCGGAGGATGAGCGGATCCCGACCGAGGCAATCGAATTCGGAGCAACCGCGATCCGACGGCTGCTCGAGCGTTTCGCCCAGACGTCCTGACCCCCTCAGGCGCCGGTGGCCGGCAGCGACCGCAAAGACGAGCATCATTCCACTCTCGTGGTGCTCAAGCGCGACCGACATCACCTACACGTCGACGCTCAAGATCACCGGCGGCACGGAGGCGTTCCAAACTACAGGGAACGGAAACGGTCAAGTGCACGTCATCAGACGGCGGTGCGCACAAGCGCTGCACTTCCAAGCTGAGGCTCAGGGAGCCGAAGCCGCTGGCTGAGCGAAGCCCTTCAGCGGGTCGCCGGCGGGACGGCGCCACTCGTCCCACATTCGAAACCTCCACCGGGCGGCGCGCGGCCATAGCTCCGGAATCGCGGAAGAACGCTGCGCCCGTTGGGGCTGTCCCAGCTACGGCCCGCTCAGTGGGACGTCGGCCTAGTGGCCCGCAAACGAACGTCGAGTGGGACGCCATGGCTGCCGCGCGTGGCGGTGGGACGCGTGCTCATCGCTCCACCGCGACAACCGTCGCTGCCCGGGGAGCGAGACGACTCCGATGCGGTGGCGAGAGGTAAGAGCGAGTCAAGCTCTGACACTCATGCGGTTCAGTCGAGTCGCAACCGCAACGCGAGGTTGAAGGCAAGGCCCGCTGGGGAGGTTCAGTGGCCCGCCTTGTGGACCGGGTGAGGCGGTTGATCAGAGGAGGGCTTGGTGGCGAAGCACGAATCGGTCTGGGTTACGGATCGGTCATGCGGGGACGCCTATCCGCAACCCGCCTTCGAAGCGCGCGAGCATGCAGGCGGCGTCGAGGTTCGCGCACTTGAGAGGTGAGTGGCGGCGAAGGACGAATCATCCGTCCACTCTTATGGCCTCGCGACCGCGAATGAGCGCGAGGCGACGTCCACACCGAACGGCAACCGGGACGGGCGCGGCAAGAGCGTCAAGATCACGAAAGCGCTCCCGCTTGCGGAGCCCTGACCGGCACAGGTCGGCCGTGCGCAGAGTGTCGGAAGGCGCGAGAAGCGCGCTCCCTAATCGCCCCCGCAGGACGTCTTCGGGCCCGTGATGTCCGGATGCGAGCTGCAACGGCCCGGTTTCTGGCGCGCAACGAACGACCGAACGGGGCGTGACCGCACGTTCGCGGCGTGCGCGGCAGCGCGGGCACCGCGCGAGTGCCGATCGCGGTGGTCAGCGTGATTGCACGCATGGACGCCGATCTCGTGCGCTCGTCCACCGGTTGGAGCAGGTGCTCGCGGCGATCTGGTCGCAGAGAATGTGAACGTCGTGCGCCGTTGACCTTGGAGACCGTCCTGAATGGCTGCGGGTACCGCTCCCCGAACGGCCGTCAAACGTCAGCGCGACGGCCAGCGGGCCCCGATGCCCATGAACATCCGCGTGCAGCACGACGTAAGCGCCGCTCATTCAGCCGACGATGCGTGCACGGCATCCCCTTGATCGCGCCGCCTGACAGCGCTCTCGCCTCCCAGCTAAGTGAGGCCCGCCAGGCGTCGGCGTGATCGGTCCCGGGGCCGGCGCGAGCTTCGGTCTGTCCACGCGTGAGACGCGAGCGCAGTTTGCGCGGAGATGACCGCTCGGAGTCGGGTACCGGACCGGTGTGTTCGACTTCATCGTCGATCTGCTGAGCGACAAGTGGTGGACGTACGCGCTCGTGCTGGCGCTGATCGTCTTCGACTCGGTCTTCCCGGTTCTCCCGAGCGAGACCGCGCTCATCGCCACGGGCATCATCGCGGCGCAGGATGGGCTCTCCGTCGTCGGCCTGGTCGCCGTCGCGTGGGCGGGCGCCGTCATCGGCGACAACGTCGCCTACACGATCGGCGACCGGCCGGGCCGGCGCCTGCGCCGCTGGCTGCTACGCCGCGCGCTGGACCAGATCAAGTGGATGCGCCACCAGATGGGCGAGCGCCCCTGGATCGTCACGATCGCTCGCTTCATTCCCGCTGGACGGACGGCCGCCGCGCTCAGCGCTGGCGCGCTCGACATGCCCCGCCGCCGGTTCGTGGCCTATGTCGTCACGGGCGGGCTGCTGTGGGCGATGTTCAACGTCCTGCTGGGCTACACCGGCGGCACGGTCTTCCAGCAGAGCTTCTGGCTGCCGCTGCTCGTTTCGTTTCTCGTCGCCGGCGTCCTGTCGGCCGGCGCCGAGACCGCCCGTCGGCGGGGCCTGCTCGGGCCCTCGCCCGACGAGCTCGACGACGGGGACTTTGACGACAGTGACCTCGAGGAGGAAGCCGAGCAGGCGCGCGAGGAGTAGACCTCAGCCGGCTGAATCCCTGGAGATCGTGTCAACCGCGTCCGCCGCGGTCGGATCGCGCGCGGACCAGCGCTATGCGGATGGCTTCTATGGCGATAGCACCCGCTCAGCTGCGTGGGAGTCATGCGGGTCCGAGCTGCTGTGTGGGCGCCAGTCGTTGCTGGTCGGCGAGTGTCTGACGTGCTGCGAGCGGTGGCGAGGGGTCGCCGACGGCGCGGCGGCGCAGTAGTCTGCGAGACGAGCGACGATCGGAGGTTCCTCATGCAGTTTGAGGTCGGTGACCACGTCGTGGCAGAGGCGGAGTCGACGGAGCGCCGCCCGCGGCGCGGGGTCGTCGAGGAGGTACTTCGCGGGGAGCCACATGCCCGCTACCGGATCCAGTGGGACGATGGGCGACAGACCGTCTACACGCCGGCGGCCGGCGCGCTGCGCAAGGC
>DASYVZ010000373.1:0-4809 GCA_035936515.1 Solirubrobacteraceae bacterium
GGTAGACGTCGGCCGGCGTCGGCAGCAGCACGCTGCCTCGCTTGGGCGTCGGGTCGCGTAAGCGGAACGCGACGGCGCGCGCGGGGACGTTCAGCCAGTAGCGAAGGTACGGCCGGTAGCGACCGCCGGGGATGCCGATCGGATGGCAGACGGCCGAGGTCAGATAGCTAGTCTGCGCGGGGGCATTGACCCATTCGTGAAGGTGGTCGACGAGCGTGACGCGCTCCTCCTGAGCGCGCCGGTGGCTGTCCCACACCCGCTCGCGGTCGCCCGCCAGCACGACGATCGCAAGCGCCGCGAGTATCAGGCCGCCCGCGGTCCACACGGCTCTCGCTCGCCGCGCGCGCGTCCAGCCGAGCGCGCACAGCGCGAAAAGTGCGGCGATCATGGCGGCCGGCAGCACGAGGTAGCGCTGCCCCACCGGGCTCTGACCAAGCAGCGACGGCGCGACGGTGGCGAGCAGCGCGATGGCGCCGGCGACGAGCGGCACCGCGACGGCTCGGCGCCCGTCGTGCCAGGCGAGCGCGGCGCCCGCGAGCGCGCCGAGGACGAGTGGCCAGCCGCTGACGGCGCTGATCGCGCTCCAGACGTCGCCGGCCGAGGTCTTCGCGGCCGTCTGGGCCATGTAGGCGCGTGTGACTTCGAACGAGTGCAGCGGGTCGCCCGTGAGCAGCGTGTCCATCGCCATCCACGCCAGTGGCGCCAAGGCGACAAACGCGCCCAGGCGCAGGCGCTCCGGCCACGCCCGCCCAGGCAGCAGGTACAGCCAGTAGAGCCCCGCGAGCAGCCAGGCCTCCGGGCGGAGCAGACCGGCGAGCGCGAGCAGCACTAGCACCGCGAAGCCGCGGCGCGGTCGCGCGAGCTCGGCCGCGACGGCGGACGCCACGAGTGCGGCGAATCCCACGTCGCCGGCGTTGCTCGTCGCCACTGCGAACGTCGGCGGGTTCGTGAATGCCAGCGCCGCGGCGAGCAACCCCGCCGGCCACGACCCGAGCAGGGCGCCGATCCGCAGCAGCGCCCAGCAGAGCAGCCCGAGCGCCGCCAGGCCGAGCGCAGTGAAGACCGCGAATGCTCCGTCGCCGAGCGGGACGATCGCGAGCGCGACGAGGAGCGTCAGCGGATGCGGTACGGGGCTAAAGACAAGGACGTCGTAGCCGGTCGCGCGCCCCTCGAGCACGTCCTGCGCCGACGCGAGAACGAACGCGTAGTCGTACCCGGGGTACGCGTTCGGCTCGAGCACCGCCGCGAGCCCGGCGACTGCGGCGACGAAGACCACGGCAAGCGCCGGGCGGGCGAGCGACACTGGACGCGATCGTAGTCGCCGGGCATGCGGCTGGAGCATGGTGCCGCAAATTACGTAGCGACGAGACACCAAAGGTCTACTGAGCCTGATCCGGGTTACAGTGGGGCTAGGCGTCCACTTCGGCGCGACGCCAGACGTTCCCGCGTTCCGAGGAGCCGCCCGGATGCGGCAGGTGGACCGATCCTTCGCGTTGGGAGGAGCGCTCACGGTCCGGGATCGCAGAGCGCCCGTTCTCGCGCGATCCGGCACTGCGCCATACCAAATCAGTGCTCGACTTCGGGCGGGTCTTGCGCGAGCGTGCCGGCCGACCTACCGTGACCTGAGGCGACCGGGAGGAACGATGTCCGAGCAAGATGTCAGCACGCTAGGCAGGGCTTATGAGGCCTTCAACAGAGGCGACATTGAGAGCGCCGTTCAAGCTTTCGATCCTCAGATCGAGTGGCATGAGCTCGAAGGCAATCCTCAGGCGGCCGGAATCTTCCGTGGCACCGACGCGGTGGTCAACGACGTCTTTGCGACGATCCCGGAGAACTGGGAGGAATTTCAGGCCGACCCGCATGACTTCATCGATGCCGACGAGCACATCGTCGTCCTCGGGCACTTCCGCGGCGTAGCGAAGGCCGGAGGCAGTGCACTCGATGCGCACTTCGCCCATGTCTGGAGGATGCGCGACGGCAGGGCCGTGCACTTCACCAACTATGCGGACACGATGATGTGGGCTCGCGCAATGGGTCGCGCATAACTGCCACAGCCTGCTCCTCAGGTTCCCGCCGTTGGACAGTGGCGGCACGCGCGTCGGCGGCGCGCTGCGGGCGGCAAGAGCAGCTCACGTGCCGAACGCGTAGGTCGGACCGACCTCGATTGCTGTTTTCGCGTGCAGACGGCCTCGCGACCGCTATCGCACAGCGCTGCTGCTCGCGCATTCCAGGGCTCTCGTCGGCAGCGACACGGCACTTCCCGTCGTCCAAGGGAGAAGCGCGGCGGAGGCGGCGCCGATCGCTCCCTCCACGCGCGAGGACGAGGAGTGCGAAGGGCCCTCTTCCATGCTCGCGGCTGGCCCCAGCGATCGGTCGATCAGGAGTCGTACTCGGCGACGGATTCAGCCTTCACGGGCGGCCCTTGCAATGCGAGTTCCTGGGCGATCGCCGGGACCTCGGGATCGGAGAGGAACCTCTCGTAGTCCTCAAGCTCCCAATCGAAGATCGCCCACACTCGGCTGGGGTCATCTGGATCGCGGAAGACCTGGGAGCGCTTGCACCCGTGCTCCTTTCGCTTCTCGGCGCCTTTGGTCGAGAAGGTCTTCAGGAACTGATCGAAGTCGGCGACCTTGGCGATGGTGACGATCATGTCTCCTCCTCGCTCGGGTGCTGTTATCGAACCGTACGCGAAGCGACGTCAACCTCGCACGCCCGACCAGGGAATGCGCTACCCGCTGCGGGCCCATGCCCAGCCGCCGGAGGGCTCGCTCAGCCCCTAGCCGCACCCTGTGGCGCGCTCCCGCCACGCGCGAGAAGCAGTCGCGCCGCAACAGCGCGCGCCACTGCTGCCTTCCATGCATCTGAGCAGCGCGACCGGCAGAGCGACAGAGCGCTGCTTCCGCGTGCGACGAGCGCTCTCGGCACTGCGCTGCTTTTCGCGCGAGGTAGCGCTACCCGCAGAACGGAAGGATGAGCGATACGCGGGTACGACTCGGCCATGCACGAATCTCCGGATGCTTCGCAACAGCCGCCCGTTCCGCCGTCACCAGACCTGCCGGCAGTCCATAGCCCGCTGACTGAGGAGGTGCTCCACAGCGTCCCGTCCAAAGACGACGTCGTTGCTGAGGCACAATCCGCTGCCCACATCGTTCGCGAGCAACCGAGCGTCGATGACATCCTCGGGCCTGATCGGCAGTAGCGTCGCGCAGTGCGGGCGGCCTGCTGCCGGGTAGAGCGCCCCTCCTCGCCCGTGGCGTGAACTCCCTCAACACGCTCTCACGGTAGGCGAACCGGTCTCGCACCACGACACCGCAAAGCTCACCGCCGATCTCGGCTGCCGCCCTCGCGTGCGCTGGAGCCGCGGCGAAGTGCTCCTGCGGCGCCGCGTTCACAGCCGCCGGCCACTGGCGCGGAGGTAGAGCGCCGCTCTTCGCGCCAACCGACTTTGGGACGGACGCAAGCGGCAGGCGTCACACGAGCGCACAGACGTGCGCGATGATGCGCTAGTGCGGCTTGCGTACGTCGTGCTCTTGGTCGTCGGCTCGCTGGTCGTTGCTGGCTGCGGTGATGACGGCGAGCAACCGACGGTGCCACGGCAGGAGGCGGCAGGCGCCGCGAGCACGGCGACGGTCGCGCCGGACCAGCGGGAGACCGGCACCGCGACGAGCACGACATCGAGACGCGGCACGTTGATCGTCGCCGGCGACTCGCAGTTCGGGCGGATGCTGTTCGACGCACGCAAGCAGGCGATCTACATCTTCGAGCGCGACTCCGATCGCCAGACCGTGTGCTACGGCGAGTGTGCGAAGGCTTGGCCGCCGGTGTACACGAACGGCGAGCCGGTGGCGCGCAGCGGCGTCAGGTCATCGCTGCTGGGCACGATCGAGCGTCGAGATGGGAGAAACCAGGTCACCTATGCGGGCAAGCCGCTGTACTACTACGCGCACGAGGGACCGGGCGAGGTGCGCTGCCACAACGTCGACCTCAACGGCGGGCTGTGGTGGGTCGTGGGGCCCGATGGCAAGCGCCGTCCCTGACGTCGGCGCGAGTTGAAGCTCTGCAGACAGCCCGCTGGGGACCAGCGGACTTCCGCCTCCCGAGGCAGCAGCGCTCGCGTCTGTCTCGGTCCTGTGGCGGTATGCGGAGGTTCATTGGGGGCAGGCGTTCGCGTGTGGGGTCGGGCAGGATGCGTGCTGAGGGCCAGCTCGGCGACGGCGCTCGGGAGCCGCGCCGCAGGCCGGCCGTCGTGCCCGGGCTCGAAGGCGGTGTGCGCGCGGTTTCAGCGGGCGCGACCTCGAGCTTCGCCTGGCTCGACGACGACACGGTGATGGCATGGGGCGGCTGCGTCTTTCCGAGCAGCGTCGATCCGAGCCCTCACCGCATCCGCCCCTAACCGTTTGACGCGCTGCGCGGGACCCGCGCGATCGTCGGCAACGGCTCGCGACACTTGGCGCTCGCCGCCGACGGCGCGATCCTCACGTGGGGACTCTCGGTAGGTCGAGACTCGGCTGGCAATCCTGATTACCGGTGGTCCGAGCTGCCGGCGCCTGTCGACGGCCTGCCACCGGTCGTCGCGCTTGCCGCGGGCGATTATCATCACCTCGCGCTGGACGCGTCCGGCGCCGTGCACGCTTGGGGCGCCAACTCGTTCGGGGCATGCGGCGACCACGATCACGGCATGACGTTCCGTCGACCGGCGCCGATCGACGGCCTGCCGGCGGTCCGGGCGCTGGCCGCCGCCGGCAGCACGAGCCTCGCGCTCACGGCGGCCGGGCGCCTCGTCGCCTGGGGCTACAACAGCCAGGGCGC
>DASYVZ010000374.1:0-13374 GCA_035936515.1 Solirubrobacteraceae bacterium
GCCCAGCCGCGCATGCTCGGCCGCCCGCTTGGCCCAGGTCTCGGCGAGTGCGTCTCGGCGGCGCCACTCGAGCTCGGGCGGCACGACCCCCCGCATCCCCTCCTGACAGCGCGTGATGCCTTCAAGAGCCTCGAGCCACGAGAGCTTGGACCACATGCCGGCCGCGTGCGTGAGGTGGACGGCCATGAGCTCCGGGAGGTAGTGGATGCTGCCCTGCTGCGAGGCGATCAGGTTCAGCTGCCAGTCGCCCCACGGCTGCTCGAAGAACCACGCCGGCAGGGGACGGACCGCGTCGCGCCGGAATACGCCGGAGCACGACGCGACGGGGTTGGCGCTCAGGAGGTCCTGCGTCGTCAGCTGCGCCGGCTGCTCGGCGCTGTTGTAGGGCACGTCGGGACGGGATCCGTCCTCGTGTCGCCACAGGACGTTGTGAAAGCACATCGAGCACTCGCGATGGGCGTCGAGATAGGCGACCTGCCGCCGGAGCTTGACGGCGGACGTCCAGTAGTCGTCTCCGTCGAGCTTCGCGATGTACTCGCCGCGCGCTCGCTCCAGCAGCGCGTTGAACATGGCCTTGCCCTCGAGGCCCAGGTTCGTGTCGGGAAAGAAGGGCCGGATACGGTCGGGGGCCGCCTCGGCATACTGCGCGATGATCGCGCGGCTGCCGTCGTCGGAGGCGTCGTCTCCGACCAGGACCTCGTAGGGAACACCGGCGTCCTGCTCCAGGATGCTGTCGAGGGCGCGGGCGATGTACCGCTCGTGCTGATAGCTCATGACGATGACGCTCACCCGCACGGGTGCGTCTGAGCGGGCCATTAGCTCGCCCCGTCCCACGATGGATCCGCGCCCGCGGGCACAACGTTCTCCAGCCGCCGTCTCAGGCGCGGCCCGTCGGCCATGGCGCGACGGATCAGCTCGGCGACGACGACGATCGTCGCCGGCTCGACCGCGGTTCCGGTGGGAAGCGCGAGCAGCCGTCGCGCCAACCGCTCGGCCTCGGGCAGCTGAAGCCCCGCATCCGGAAGGAGCGAGCGGTAGGGCTCGGCCAGATGGCAGCCGGGGAAGAAGTAGCGGCGCGCGAGCACGTTCTCAGCCCACAGGAGGCGCTGGAGCTCGTCGCGGGAGAGCGCAGCCGACTCGTCGACCTCGATGACGACGTAGTTGCGGTTGCACACCTCCGCGTCGTCGTAGTCGATCAGGTCGACGCCCGCGATCCCGGCGAGCGAGGTGCGATAGGCGTCATGGTTGCGGCGGTTCGCCGCGTAGAAGACGTCGCGCGCCTCCAGCGACGTCAGGCCCATCGCGGCGCTGGCCTCGCTCATCTTGGCGTTCATGCCGATGCTGGTGACCGTGTCGTAATCCGCGAAGCCGTGGTTGCGCATGATCCTCACCTTGCTCGCGAGAGCATCGTCATTCGTCACGATCGCTCCACCCTCGAAGCTGTTGACGAACTTCGTCGCATGGAAGCTCAGCACCTCGGCCAGCCCGAAGCCGCCTAACATCCGCCCTCGATGCGAGCAGCCGAAGGCGTGAGCCGCGTCGAAGAGCAGCGCGAGGCCGTGTCGCTCCGCAAGCGACGTCAACGCCTCGATCGCGCAGGGCCTCCCCCACAGGTGCACGCCGACGATCGCGCTCGTCCTCGGCGTGATCGCCTGCTCGACACGTGCCGGGTCGAGGTTGTGGGTTGTGCGCTCGACGTCGCAGAACGCCGGCATCACACCCTCCCATTGAAGAGCGTTCGCCGTCGCGATGAAGGTCAGCGGGGAAACGATCGCCTCGCCGGACAACCCGCCGGCGCGAATCGCGAGCTGAAGCGCCGCGGTCCCGTTGCACGTCGCGACGCAGTGCTGCACCCCGAGGAAATCGGCCACCGCGCGCTCGAACTCCTGCACGAGCGGACCGTCGTTGGTCAGCCGGCGCCGATCGAGGATGCCGCCGACGCGCTCCATCAGCCGCTCGCGGTCTCCGATGTTCGGCCTGCCGACGTGGAGCGGCTCGGTGAAGGCAGGTTCCGCGCCGAGGATCGCGAAGTTCGGCGTCCGACGGCCGAGGCCGCCACTCGCTCTTCCCATCATCCGGAGCGCTCTGTCTCGTCGCGGCGCAGCGGCGCCGGTGCGAGGTCACGCTCGGCAGCTCGGTAGTGCGGAAACCACCCCGTGCCCCGAGCGCGGCGGGCGAGCTGCGCGTAGGTCCTGCGGTCGAGGATCCGCCCGCAGAGGCGGGCGAGCCGCTCGTCGTTGGCCCAGCCGCGCTTGAAGTGCGCCAGCCCGTCGCCCCGCGCTGCGGTCGCGGGCACCCCTCCCAGGTTCACCCAGCGCACGCCGCGCTCGCGCAGATGCTCCAGCCCCGCGGCGACGAGCGCGTAGTTCGCGCCGACCGCGTAGCCCTCTGCGGAGGAGGCGGCGAGGTGATAATGCGCATTCGGCCCGTCCTCGAGCCAGAGCGTCATGGCCACCGTTCGCCCGTGCCGTTCGGCGCGCAGCGCGATCAGCCCCGGGACCGCGAACTGCCGCCGGAAGGACGCTCGCGAGAACGCGCTGACGCCGACTACGCCGTGCCGCGCGACGAGCTCGTCGTAAAGGCGGACCCAGTCGTCGAGGCGCTCGAGCGGCTCGGCGCAGCTCTCGACCTCCACCGCCCGCGCCGCGCGCCGGACGTCGCGCCGGTGGTGTGCCGTCGTGGCGTTCGGCTCCTCGAGATCGCGTATGAAGTGGCGCCTAGACGGCTGCACAAGGTCGGGAAATGCCCGCTTCAGCTCGGACGCCTCGACATCTGCGAGCGGGTCGACGACCAACACGAGGCTCACCATGTCCTCGCCGAGCTCGTCGATGTCGTCCGCCAGGGCCGACCAGTCGGCGCACGCGAAGAGCGGGTAGGGGCCCATCAGGTCGCGAGCGGATGTTCCGGCAATCGCCCGCTCGAGGACCCAGCCACCGCAGCGCGGCAACGCGCGGGGAACGCCGAACTCCGAGAGAGACTCGGCGTAGCCAGGGTGGGAGTAGGCACGTCCGGTTGTCGGGGCGCTAGCCATCGCCGTGCGCAGCGGCATCGACCGCGATCAACTGCTCCGTCTCCCAGGCCAGGCGCGGCCGCACCGCTCCGGCTCGCCGCTCGTACCAGCCGTCCCGGCTCTCGTCGGCGTCGCGCACCTCGAACACCAACACGTCCTCCATCCGGTGGATCACGCGGCTGAGATCCTCGACGACCAACAGCTCGATCCTGTGCACCCCGTCGTTGAGGAGGTGGCCGGGCACGTGACAGGTATCGCGGAACAGGCCGCGCGGGAACGGCCGGCCCTGCCAGACCGCCTCTTCGGCCGGTACGGCGTTGAAGACGATGACGCCTTGCTCGTTGTAGACGTGCAGGCTCAGGTTGAGGTGCGCGTCCGCGCGCATGTTCCAGTACTCGAACTCGATCACGAACGGCGTGGCGACGGTGATCTGGTCGCTCGGGTCGCCGCCCTCCGGCCGGACCTGCGCGCGGCGGATGCGCACGCGCTCGTTGCCCGGCGCCAGCTCCGGCTCTGGCCAGACGTGCTCGTTGAGCACCGAGAGGCAGGTGCCCAGGTAGCGCGAGATGACCTCCGAGGGCGCGCCGTCGGCGACGGTGCGCCCGCCCTCGAGCCAGATCGCGCGACTGCACAAGCTCTCGATCGCCGCCATGTTGTGGCTGACGAACAGGACCGTGCGCCCGCTTCTGGCGGCGTCGCCCATCTTGCCCATGCACCGCTTCTGAAACGCCGCGTCGCCGACGGCGAGCACCTCGTCGACGATCAGGATGTCCGGCTCGAGGTGCGCGGCCACGGCGAACGCGAGCCGCGCATGCATCCCGGTCGAGTAGCGCTTGACGGGGGTGTCGATGAAGCGCTCGACGCCCGCGAAGGTCACGATGTCGTCGAACTTCCTGTCGATCTCCGCGCGGCGCATCCCGAGAATCGCTCCGTTGAGCGTGATGTTCTCGCGGCCCGTCAGCTCTGGGTGAAAGCCGGTGCCGACCTCCAGCAGCGCACCGACGCGGCCGCTGATGTCCGCAAAGCCCTTCGTCGGCTCCGTGATGCGCGACAGGATCTTCAGAAGCGTGCTCTTACCCGCTCCATTGCGCCCGATGATGCCTAGCGCCTCCCCCTCGCCCAGTTCAAAGGAGACATCCTCCAGCGCCCACACCCACTCGCCACCGTTCGACGGCCGAGCACCCGGCGCGGTGCCGCTGCGTCGGCTGAGCCGACGCAGCCGGCTGCGCGCAGCCGCGGCGACGACATCGCGCACCGTCTGATAGGACTGCCGCTCGCCGATGCGATAGATCTTGCCGAGCTCGACCGCGCGGACCGCGACATCGGCCATCGCTCACACGACGTCCGCGAACGAACGTTCCATGCGGCGGAAGTATAAGAGCCCCCCCACGAGCAGGGCGGCAGTCGCCGCCACCGAGACGGCGAGCATCGACCCGGGGGGTTGCGCCTCGCCGAGCAGCGCCCAGCGGAAGCCCTCGATCACCCCGACCATCGGATTGAGACCGTAGACGGCGTCCCACGGCTCCGGGACGAGGCTGGAGGGATAGGCCACCGGCGAGGCGAACAGCCACAACTGCACCAGAAACGGGATCACGTAGCGCACGTCGCGGTACTGGACGTTCAGCGCCGACAGCCAGAGGCCCACCGCGAGCGCGGTGACCGCCGCGAACATGACGAAGAACGGCAGCGTCACGATCGCGGCCGAGGGGACGATCCCGTAGACGAGCATCATGCCCAGCAGGACGACGAAGGCGATCGCGAGGTCCACGAGACAGGCCAGCACGGCGGCCGCCGGCACGATCAGCCGCGGAAAGTAGACCTTCGCCAGGATCCGCTCCTGCTCGACGAGGCTGTTCGCCGCGAGGGCGACCGCGGTCGCGAAGAACGTCCACGGCACGAGCGCGGCGAACGCGAAGACCGGATACGGCACGTCGCCCGACGAAATTCCGGCGAGCCTCCCGAAGAAGAGGCTGAAGACGACCATCGTCAAGAACGGCTGCAGCACCGCCCAGGCCGCTCCGAACGCGGTCTGCTTGTAGCGAACCTTGATGTCGCGCCACGTCAGGAAGTAGAAGAGCTCGCGGTAGTCCCAGAGCTCGCGAAATCGCATCGAGACCCAGCCGCTCGAGGGCCGGACCGTGACGGTGGTGCGACGGGCGGGGGGTGTCTGGTCCATGCGGATTGGCCCTGCTGGCGGATCTGGTCGGCAGGACGACGTTCGGCAGGTCGCAGATCAGGGTACGCGGCGCTGCCGGGAGGGCTGCAGCCGCGCAAAGGGGGACATGGGCTTAGGAGGAGCCTCGTTCACTAACCGCTTCTCTCCCGATACTCCATAAGGTAGAGTGCGCCGTCGATCCCGCAGCCATAGCGCCACCGGAGGGCATCGTGACTGGGAACCGAGAGATCTGAACGCATGGAGGCCGGAACCAAGCCGTCGACGGAGTCCGAACTCGCGCGTCCGCGCGCGTGCGACGACGCCCATATCGCGCCGGCGCAGGAGCGACGCGCGTCCGGCGCTGCTGCCAAGCGCGCGAGGCGCCGCGTCCAAAACCGGGATTCGTATCGCCGGCGCCTGCTCGTTGCCGCGGACGTGCTCACCGCGGTGCTGGTGTGTGGCGCCGTCCAGGCGCTGACAGGCGACCGCGGCGCAACTCTCGTCGCGCTCGCCTACCTCCCGGTCTGGGTGCTGCTCGCCAAGCTGCAGGGTCTTTATGACCGCGATCACCGTGCCCTGCGCCCTTTGACGGTCGACGAGGCTCCGCAGCTGCTGACGTGGGCGCTGACCGGCACCCTCGGGCTCGGGCTCCTCATGGTGGCGACTTCGACGGACACGTTCGACCGGGTCTTCGCCGGCGTCTTCGCCGTCGCGATCGTCGCGAGCCTGTGCTTGCGCGCCCTCGCGCGGTTCGCCTGGCGCCGGATCATCCCGCCGGAGCGGGTGATAATCGTCGGCGACGGAGCGCTTGCGAGAGCGGCCCGACGCAAGCTCGAGCTGTTTCCCGACACGCACGTACGCGTCGTCAACATCGTCCCGACGGAGATCGCGCGGCCCGGCGACGGCCACTCGGCAGATCGGCTCGCCGGCGTAAACCGCGTCATCCTCGCGTCACAGAACCTCAACGAGGATGTGCTGGCGAGGTTCGTCCGGGTCTGTCGCGAGCTCAAGATCAAGCTGAGCGTCGTCCCACCGGTCCGCGGGATGTTCGGGACGGCGGTCGACCTGAGACACATAGCCGATCTTCCGGTCCTGGAGTACAACACCTGGCATGCGTCACGCTCGACGCTCGTGCTCAAACGGGTCTTGGACGTGAGCGTCGCCTTGCCGGCAGCGATCGTTCTGCTTCCGGTCGCCGCCGTCGTGGCGCTGGCGGTACGGCTCGACAGCCCGGGGCCGATCATCTTCTCTCAACGGCGAGCGGGACGCTACGGGCGTGCGTTCACGATCTACAAGTTCCGGACGATGGCGTGCGACGCCGAGGCGCGCCTCTCGGAGGTGGTTTCGGTCGATCACCTGCCTGAGCCCGTCTTCAAGCTCGAATGTGATCCGCGGGTTACGCGCGTGGGCAGGATCCTGCGCCGCACGAGCCTCGACGAGCTTCCGCAGCTCGTGAACGTCCTGAAGGGCGAGATGAGCCTGGTAGGTCCCCGTCCCGAGCAGGTCGAGCTCGTCGAGCGCTACGGCTCCGAGCAGCGGTTTCGCCTCGACGTCAAGCCCGGGATAACCGGGCCGATGCAGGTCTTCGGCCGCGGCCAGCTGACGTTCGAGGAGCGGCTCGCCGTCGAGCGGGAGTACATCGAGAACTACTCGATTGGCCGCGATGTCCTTCTGCTCGCGCTGACGGTCGCCGTCGTCGCCGGCCGGCGGGGCGCGTATTAGGGCGTGCGTGCCGGCGCTGCCGCGCTCATCCGACCCAGCCCGTGATCGAGCAGTGGCGCGGCGCGAACCGGCCGAGCGGCAGCGGTCGGATCTCTCGGCTACCGCCGTCATCCCGTCGCTCTCAGGAGGCACGGCGCTCGTACGCCTCGTTCGGTCGCTCCTCACGAAGCCAGATCTCGAGGTGATCGTCGCGGACAACGGCCTCCCCGAGGGCACGCGCTCGCTGCTTTCACAAACGCCCGCGCGGGTCGTGGCGATGGAAACGAACCTCGGCTTCGGCGCTGCGGTCAATCGTGCCGCCCTGATGGCGCGGACAGAGATCCTCGTCGTGCTCAACGACGACATCGAGCCCCAGAGCGGATTTCTCGACGCACTCCTCGAGCCCATAGCCGGAGGGGCTGCCATGGTGGCCGGAGTTCTCCTGCAGGAGCTGACACCCGACCGGATAGAGACCGCGGGTGTGGAGCTCGACCGGACGCTGGCGGCTGCGGACTACCTGCACGATCAGCCGATCTCCCGGCTCGAGAGGCCGGTGCCCGCGCCCTTCGGCCCGTCGGGCGGCGCGGCGGCATATCGGCTTTCGGCGTTTCTGGAGGTGGGCGGATTCGACGAGAACTTCTTTGCGTACTGCGAGGACGTCGATCTCGCCATCCGGCTGCGGGCGGCCGGCGGAACATGCGCGCTGGCTCCCCGCGCGCGAGCCCTGCACGCCGCATCCGGCACGCTCGGCTATCGCTCGCTGGCAAAGGCGAACCTCGTCGGCTTCAGCCGCGGCTACCTGTTGCGCAAGTATGGCGTCCTTCGCGACCTGCGCAGTGCACCGGCGGCTCTTGCGATCGAAACGGTCGCCGTTCTGCTGCTGGCGCGCCAGCACCGCTCCCTGCGGCCGGGCATCGCGCGCGTCCGCGGTTGGCGAAGCTGTGATGCGCGAGCGACGCCACCCCCACGTTCGGAGATCACCGTCGACCTTCTGGACGCATGGCGACGGCGCTACGTGCGCGCCCGGATGACGACGTCGACTGCTGCATCGTGATCGTCGGCTCCTCTGTGCCGCGCTCTGCGTATCGTGTCCCCTCGGTGAATGATCGTGGGCGTCAGCACACGAGGCGCACGCTGGTCGTCCTGCACTCCGAAGCGGCCGCCGGCCCTCCGCAGCACGTCTTCCCCTGGCTGTCGCCGCTCGCCGAGCGCGGTTGCGTGACCACGGTCATGCCGGGGCCGGGATCGGCTGCTGGGCTGTACGAAACCATCGGGGCGACGAGAGTGGCCCGATTCGACGCGTTGACATACCCGGCTGGCGTGCGAGCGGTCGGTCCGTACGCCGCCCGCTTCGTGGCCGACATCCTGTCTTTCAGCCGTCTGGTACGGCAGGTTCGGCCGGACCTGATCGTCGTCGTGACGGCGTCGGTTCCGGCGGCGCTCGTGGCCGCTCGCCTGCAAAGGGTCCCGACGGTCGTCTTCGTCGGTGAGATCCTCGCCAAGCGACTGGTGATGAGCCGGGGGCGTTCGCTCGCTGCCGCGGGGACGGTTCGCCTGACGGCGGCGCTCGCCGACGCCGTCGTCTGCTGCTCGGAAACCGTCGCGCAGCAGTTCGCGCCGATGCGGACGCGGTTGCTGAGAACGATCTATCCCGGGGTGAACGGAACGTATACCGGCGGCGACGGCGCGCGCTTTCGCCTGCGGCACGGCCTGACCGAGGCGGATCCGTGCATCGCGGTGATCGGCAACGTCACGCGCGCGCGCGGTCAGGATCTCGTCATCCGGGCGCTGCCGCGGCTGCGCGAGGAGCTTCCCGGTGTCCGCTGCGTGATCGCAGGCGCTCCCCACCCGCGATCCGGCGATCTCGCCTATCGGCAAGAGCTTGAGACGCTCGCGCGCCGTCTGGGCGTAGAGGATGCGGTCGTCTTCGTCGGCCTCGTCGACCCGATCGCGGACCTCTACGCAGCGGCGGACATCGTGCTCAATCCGGCGCGCTTCAACGAGGCGTTCGGGCGGGTAGCCATCGAGGCGATCACTGCCGGTTGCCCGGTCGTGGCGTCCTGTGTCGGAGCCACTCCCGAGATCGTCCGCGACGGCAAGGAAGCGCTGCTGTTCGCCGCCGAGGACCATGAAGCGCTGGCGGCAGCCGTCCTGAGGCTGTGGCGCGACAAGGAGTTGCGCGAGGAGCTCGTGCGCAACGGACGCCAACGGGTGGCGACGAAGTTCAGCGAAGAGGTCGCCGTGGAGGCCTTCGCAGACGTCGTCGAGCGGGTTCGCGCATCGCGCGATGCAGGAGGAACCGCGCGCGTCCTCGGGGACCTGAGATGACGGTCGAGAGCCCCGAAAGACTCTCGGCGAGAGAATTCGCAAATTCTCAGCCGCACAACCGGGCGTCGCACGCGGTGCGCCGGCGGGCGGCCGTACTGATCGTACCCGTCGTCCTCGCGCTGGCAGCGCTCACCGCGGTGTGGCCTGCGCTCACGCTCGTCGCCCTGGGCTTGGTCCTGATCATCTGGGTTGCCGTGGTCGCGCCGCCGTTCGCGCTCGTCGGCGCGATCCTCCTCTACGGCCTCGAAGGCACGATCAAGCTCGGCCTCGCAAGAGAGCTTCCCGCGCTTGGCGTGACCCCGGAGGCGGTCGGGGCCGCCGTCATCGACTTCGGCTTCCTCGTGGCCGTGCTCGGGATCGTGCGTCAGGATCGGGGCCGCGCGCTGCTCGAGATCTGGAGGAACGTGGGCGGCTGGATTCGCGTCGCGCTCGCCCTGCTGACCGCCTGGATCGCGATCTCCCTCGTGCAGCTCTTCCTGTATGGCGACATCGAGTCGGCGTTGGCCGGGTTCCGCCTGTCGCAGGGGTACGTGCTGGCCGTCGTGGCCGGGGCGATGCTGCTGGCCAGGGGCCGGCCCGCGCCCGTCGTGAACGCGCTCGTGGGAGTGCTCCTCGTGATCGCGGCGTATGCCGCGTTCCGGGCCGTCGCCGGTCCGTCGGAAACCGAGCGCGCGGCGGCCTTCGCCCGCTCGACGACGGCGCTCGTGCCGAGCGAGGGTGGCGTCATCTTCCGCAACTCGGGCTCCTTCTCGAGCGCCATCGGCCTCGCGAGCTTCCTCGTGCCGGCCGGAGTGCTCCTCTTCGCGCTCGGCCTCGCGTTCGTCCGCCTGCGGCTCGCGGCCTGGTTCGGGTTCGCCCTGGTACTCGTCGCGCTCGTCGGCAGCTACGTCCGTACGAGCCTCGTGGCGGTCGCCGGCGGCGTCTTGTGCGCCGCGGCACTGCTGACGTTCCCGAGCGGCCTGGCGAGAAGGAGGAAGATCGCGCTCGGCCTGGCCGCGGCCCCGCTCCTCGTCGTCCTGATCGCGCTCGGCGCGCTCGTCCCGAACGCGGTGTCGGGTGGCTCACAAGCCGTCGAGGACCGCGCCGCCGGGCTGCTCGACCCACTCTCGGACCCCTCGTTGACGACGCGCATCGACCGCTGGCGCGAATCGCTGGACGAGGTGCAGGCCCATCCGCTCGGGACCGGCCTCGGAACCGTCGGGAGTGCCACACAGGACAGCGAGGGAAGAGTGCAGGCGTTCGCCGACAACAGCTACCTGAAGGTCCTCCAGGAGCAGGGGGCGCTCGGGGCACTGCCGTTCATGCTCGGCGTCTTCGGGGCCTTGATCGCGATCGCTGCGCGAGTCACGCGACGCGGGATGCCTCTGCGCGGGCTGGGGACCGCGGCCGTCACCTCGTCCGCAGCGTTCTTCCTGCTCGCCTGGACCTCCGAGGCAATCGAGCAACCCGGGAAGGTTCTGGCCTGGTTGCTTCTCGGCGTCGCCCTCTGGACTGCATCCGCTGCCCCGGAACCCACGCGCCATCCAGGACCGCGGCGAGCAGGTGAAACGGCGTGAGCGGACGAGCGCTGATCGGCTTGCTCCCGCGTTGGATGCATTCGCGCTACGCGCTGCTGATTCCCCTGGTGCTCGTCCTGGTCCCGGTCGCGGTGAGCCTGCTGCGCGATTCGCAGTTCGAGACGACACTCGAGGTGTTTCCCACGACGCCTCCCGGCAACGCCGGAGGCAGCAGCGATGATCTCCCGGCCGTCCGCGCGGTTGTCGCCAACCCGGGTTTTCGGGTCGACGTGAAGGGCTGGCAGCCGGCGCGCGGGGTCGCGCTGAGGCGCTCGACGGAGGCCGTCTACTCGGGTGCGGCCGCACTGGCCTCCATCCGTACCCGCGAGATCCCGTCCGACGGCAGGATCGCCTGGACCGAGGCAGTTCTACCGTCCGCCGGACGCTACACCGTCCAGGCGTGGGTTCGCCTGCCCAGCGGCTACAGCGGAGGCCCGCCGGAGGTCGCGCTCGAGGGCTTCTCGGGGAGCGAGCGCGTGGGCGGGCGAACGGGCGATGCCTCTCTGCGCGCTCGGTGGCAGCTGATCTCGAGTGACTACGTCGTCGAGCCGCAAAACGTCGAAGGACGGATCGTCCTGCGCACGCCGGCGCCGCTTCCCGAGGACCAGGTGCTCCACTGGGACGATGTGCGCGTGCTGTCGCACGAGGCCAACCTGCCGGCGCCGGACGAGGTGAACCTCGTCGCCAACCCAGGCTTCGAGCACGACAGGAGCAGCTGGGGCGACGGCTCGGCGTTCAAGGTGCTCCGCTCCGAGCGGCACGCGCATACGGGCAGGGCCTCGCTGCGCTCCTCAAGCCGACAGCGGGTTCCGTCGGATACGAACGCAGCGCATACCTACCTCGTCTTCCCGCGCGCCGGCACCTACCGGGCCAAGGCGTGGGTGTATATCTCACCGAACAGCCGCGGAGGCCAGCCGGGCGTCTTCCTCGAGGGCTTCTCGGGCAGTACGCAGCTCGCCCAGAAGCTGGCCGATCCCGGGCGCCGCGGCGCGTGGCAGTGGGTGTCGACCGACTACGAGATATCACCGCAGGACCTGGAGGGCTCCCTCGTCCTGCGTGACCTCCAGGACCCGAACGCGGGTGGCTCCGAGGATGCGGACGTCGGTGTTCGCGTCGTGCACTGGGACGACGTCAGCGTGACGGCGCCCCGGCCGGATCCGCCGAGCGAGGCGCTCGCAGCAGCCGCCACCCTGCGCTCCGCGCTCGAGGAGCCTCAGCTGCGCTCGGATATGGCGCGCCTGGTCGGAGACGACAACCTCTACGACCCCCGGCGCGTCACCGTGCAGCGCAGTGCGCGGGACGGCACGCTCAGCTTCGTCGTCAGCGTCGCCACCGATGTGCCGAGCGACGCGAACCGGTTGGCGGGGCCGCTTCGCTCCACGCTGCTGGACGCCGCGAGACGCGCCACGCGGCGCCAGGCGCAGAAGCGGTGGCAGCAGCTCATCGCGGTCGTCGGCGATACGCTCCCGTCCCGCCGGCGCGCGCTCCTCATTCGGCGGGCGGCGGTCCTGGAACGCATGATCGGCGCACAGCCGGCGGATGTCGTGGCGCCGCCCTCACCCGCGCCCGCGCCGAGCTTGACGCAAGCACAGCAGCTACGGATCCATGAGGCTCGGCAGAAGATCATCTCGAGGATCGCTGAGGACCTTCCGCCCTGGCAGCGTGCGCTGGTGCAACTGGAGGCCGACAACCTGCAGCGCATGATCGCTGCTGACACGGCTCACTTCGTCGTGCTGCCGCCCGACTCGGCTGTCGAGCCGACACGACTGCTCGACCGCCTGGTCGCCCAGCTTCCCGGACCGTTTCCCCCGCGGGTCGGGCCGGTCTCCGCGGCGGCCGCCGGGCTCATGTGCGCGCTCCTCCTGTTGGGCATGCTCATCACGATGGCCGCAGCGCGTCCGCACGCGGCTGCGGGCCGCCGCTGAACGATGCGCTCGTCGCGACTGACCCCGTGGATCCCGCTCGTCTGGACGCTGACGATGATGGCGTGGCTGCTGCTCTATGAGCGCAGCGACGCGACATGCGGACCCGAGATCGAGCGTGACTGCTCGATCGGAGTGAGCGTGACCGCCGGCCTGGGCCAGCCCGGCATCGTCCTGCTGTGGGCTCTCGGGCTGGCGGCATTCGGGGTGGCCTGGCTCACGAACCGTCACCTCGCGTCGAAGGCGCCACGGCGCCCGCAGAGGCGTGGGCTACGGGCGGCGGGCGACGCAGCGCTCGTGGCGGCCGTCGTCGCCCCAATCGTCCTGGTGGCCCTGCCCACCTCGACCCGCTCGACGCGCGAAGGATCGCTTCCCGCGACCGCCGCCGTGGACGTTCGAGTCATCTCGGCGATCCTGCATCCGTCGGCCTCATCGGCCGGGCGCAACCGCCATGCCGCGCGCGTCAGCGTGCACGTGCTCTTGAACAACCGCGGCAGTCGCCGAATCACGTTGCGACCTCCGATGCTGCTGTCCGGTGGCGCGGCGCTGGCCTACGACCGCCGCCAGTTCGCGCTCAAGCCCCTGGACCCTGGAGCGGCCATCGATGTCACGTTGCGCTTCGAGCCGCGCTCGGCGTTCACCCAGCGCCTGCTGACGGAGCGTGACGCACAGCTTCAGATCGCCGGTCGAACGGTTCCGCTG